>DMUD01000305.1 GCA_003476475.1 Cytophagales bacterium
TTTCTATTTGACTTCCAATACTATGCACGGGTCATTTCGGGTTTAATTTGTCACAAATTTAGTAAATATTTGTGACAAGCATCTGTCACATATCATGTCGAAATTTGTGACAACTCCCCAATCACCATATTCATTACCAATCCGCATTTAACCCAAAAAACTCATTAGGTTTTGACATTCTGCCATTGAAAATTGGACGAATTAAAGAAAAGTCCATCCATCCAGACTCGATTTTTCATGGCTACCGTTTTACCTTTTAGTATCCCAAATGTGTCCTCTAGAAAAGCAATGATGTGGTTAGATGAACCTGTATTGCCCGGCCTAAGCCAAAAATTGGCCACCATCTTCATCTCCGCCACAAAGGCAATGATGAGCCAACATTTCATTTGAGTACTATTTTTTACCCCCAAAAATCTATTAAAAACATCAATATGGATACTTGAGCCCAAATTTTGAGATTCCTTTAACTTAAAATTGAGTATTTAAGTTAAAATTAAATATAATATTTTTTTAAAATTTAACTTTTGATAAAGATGGCACCTACCAATCAATGTAAAAAATTTGCATTGATTGGGTATTTTAATTTAGTAAAGATGAGCTTCACAATGTATTTTCAAAAAACAGCAATAAAAAAAATATTACTCACCATTTCCCCTCTCTTTTCTTCTGCGATCTGCGCGCTTGGTTTTAAGTTCACGGATAGCCCTAGACCACGCAAAAGCATCTAGCACCACAAAACTTTGTCGGTTCGAAGCCTTATACAAATAGTAGCTTCGTGCATCGGCTTTGTTGGCATTTGTGACCCTATTCATAATTTGGTCGTTCATACTTATGCCATTGTACTGGTCGTCGGGTAAGTTCAACGACAAAAATGCCTGTTTAAAAAGTTCTTCGGTTGGGTATGGAAACACTTCCAACAAGGGTAAAAGAGTAGTATCCTCTTTCAATTCTATGATGAGAGAAATACTTTTTTTTTCGTTGTAAGGCACCACATAATCTTTTCTAGAGTACCCAATAGCACTTATAACCACACTATCGCCTACCTGGGTAGCAAGTGAAAAATATCCGTAATAATTGGTGGAAGTTCCCCTACCCGCCTTGGGCACATACACGTGCACGCCGGGAATACCGTACAAACTATCTCCACCCACTATCAAACCCGTAAGCTGCATAATGCTTTGACTTCCTTGCGAAAAAAGCATTTGAACGGTTAAGATTATTAAAATAAAACTTAGGCTACATTTTTTCATTTTGTTTGGTTTGGGAGTACATTAAATAAACCTTTGGAACAACCAAAGGGACTTTTTGTTTGCCATTATGTAAAACCATATGAGAGGAACAAAGCAAAACATCCCCCTTTTGTACGATGCCTTCATGAACATATCCAAGGAGGCCACCTTGTAATTCATTTGATAATATAGCGCCGTGTAAAACAGCCATGCCATGAAACCCACCACAAGGAAAACCGTCATGTCTTTTCGCAATGTTTTGTAATTCAATGCCAAGACAAGGTAAAATAGCCAAAATCCAATGCCGTAAAACTGATTTTCCCACACTAAAAAATCGGCTATATAGCCTAAAATCTTGTCAAACTTTTCGGCATCCCAAAAGAGGGTTTTCTCAAAAAAATCGCCCGAATTGGAATGAATCACAAATTTAAGGTAGCCCATCCAAGCTAAAAATAGGAAAAGCGACAACGCCGCATAGGTGGTAATTTGAGTAATGTTTTTGTGTTTGAACGAATAGTATGCCAGCCATACTAGTACTGCCAAAGCAAAAACAATGCTATCGCTACGCGAAAACAATGTAAAGGCCATCATGACTGCCGAAAGAACGAGCCAAGATTTCGTTTTCTTTTCGGTCCATATAAAAAAGGAAATGAGCGCGATAGAAGCATAGGCTGCATTGGGCAAATTGGTCAAGCCCAAAGCCGCATGGGAAAACATTTCGGGGGTGGCGGCCATGAAAAGAGTGCCAACAATGGCGGCCAAATGAGTGGTGTAATAACGCAAACAGCCATAAAAACCGAAAAGCAAGGAGACGAAATATACAATAGACATAATTTTCGACATGGCCATGCCACACAGGTAAGGAAGTGCATAGCTTGTCGCCACTAAAGGCGGATAAATAAAACGTGCCATCGTGCCCGAATCGATAGAATATTCGAAAAGGCTAACTTTTATTTTTTGTTCTGCCGCTATCATTTTGGCCATGTAATCGTAACCCGCTACGCTGTCATATTCTGTAATTGGCCAAAACAGCCCTTTTTGGGAAATGGCATACACCATGTAACACAGAACAAAAAAGAAAAACAACCAACTGAAATTGACCTGTCCAAACCCAATTTGGGTGTTTTGAAGTGCTGACCAATCTTCTTTGAACACTTCCTTGTTTTTAAAAGAAAGTAATGCTGCCAAAGCCATTGAAAGTCCCAAAAGCAGGTAGAGATGGATAGGAAAATGTAAAATATCGCAAGCAAACATCCAAAAGGCATTCATTCCCAACCCAACGAGCATAGAAACGCCAATTTTAAATGGGATATTGAAGTCTTTCCCTAAAAAAGACATCATAGAATAGCCCAAAAACCAATACACAACCAATACCAACGCCATCATACTACTATTTTAATTCATAAATTGCATACGCAAGCCTTTCTGCTACAGGCTGTTTCAAATGCTGATACCCGTGACCTGCAATAATGGCCACATAATTGGCCTTGGATATATCGGGATCTTTGCTGCCCTCATACACCAGCTTGCGCGGAAAAAGGTAATATTCACACCAAATTTTGTTGTGAATACCGCCACCATTCAGGCTTTGGGCCTGTTCACTTTTTCTCACTTTCAAGCAAGAATCGGAAGGAGGCATTAAAATGAATGCATTTTCAGGCGTCGCGTCCTTAATCATTTTCAGCACATTGTAGTCGTAGCCAATTTTAGCACTCAATTTATCGTCGATGCTAAAACGGGAATATTTTTTTATAAGCTTAAGATTTTCCTTTATCAAATCGTCTTTTACCCAAGTGTAGCTCGCCACATTTTTGACCAAAAAAAACACCAAGAAAAAGGAGACCATAAGACCTATCAGATTGAGATGAAAAGGAATACTTTTGTTTCTTTCGGCATTTTTCAAGGGCTCTTTCTTATCATTTTTAGGCATAAAAGCAGTTTTAGTACTAAAATTACAATTTGTTTTCGATAGGCTTCTGAAATACAAAAAGATTGTTCAAGCCCAACTGAAAGGTGCTGTGCCTAATAAGCTTTAGACCGGCACGATTAAAAATGGCAGGTGTTTCTTTGATATCAAACCCATAATGCTCTTCGAGCGACATACCATCTATCAGTCTGAAAAATCGTAGCACCGACAAAATAGCGTCGACCTTGGCATCGGGTACGGTGATGATAAGTTTGCCGCCAGGCAACAAATAATCAAAACAAGCTTTTGAAAAAGCGTCTATTTCTTTTTGTGGAATGTGTTCCAAAACAGCCAAAAGCGTAATGGCATGAAAAGGCTCACCACTTGCCAAAGCACTGGGAAAAAAACCTTGCAAAAGCTCAAACTTGGACGTTTGGCTGGGGGTAATTAGTGGGTCTATTCCTATGCCAAACAAAAGCTTATCGCCCATTTTTTCAAACATAAGGGCATCGTAACAACCTATGGCGAGT
>DMUD01000263.1:0-563 GCA_003476475.1 Cytophagales bacterium
ACGACTGGATTGGCAACTTTAATTTTTTTAACAGACATGGGCTTTTAGTAATTTGAAAAGATAGTATTCAAGATTTTTTGAGTCGCAAAAATAGGAAAATGTGTCAAGGGTGCAATAAATTTCAATTCAGTGAGTTACTTCAATTTTTCTCGTACAATTTCCACTACCATGGGCAAAACAGAAATGCCTATGATGGCGATAAGTACCAATTCGAAGTTTTTTTCCACAAAAGGCAAACCGCCAAACCAGTAACCGGCCAAAATGCAAAGGCCTACCCAAAGTATGCCACCTATGACATTGAATTGAATAAATTTACCATAATGCATGGTGCCTATTCCTGCTACAAAAGGGGCAAAAGTGCGTACAATAGGGACAAAGCGCGCCATGATGATGGTTTTGCCACCGTATTTTTCGTAAAACTCTTGTGTTTTTATCAAATGCTTTTTGTTCAGGTATTTGTAATTGGCATTGAACACTTTAGGACCAATGTATTTGCCTGCGTGGTAGTTCACAGTGTCGCCTAAAATGGCAGCCACAAGAAGTACCAAAAAAATATACCAAGC
>DMUD01000263.1:831-5709 GCA_003476475.1 Cytophagales bacterium
GTACCAAAAAAATATACCAAGCATTTAAATTGTTTTGGGGTACAGCGGCCAGTGCGCCAATGGCAAAAATGAGCGAATCGCCGGGTAAGAAAGGCATCACCACTAGGCCCGTTTCTATGAAAATGACTAGGAAAATGATGGCATAAAACCAACTTGGGTAATGTGTGATGAGGTGGGTGAGGTGGTCTTTGATGTGCAAAACGAAGTCGAGTAATGTGGTTATGATTTCCATTTCTTAGTTCAAATTTTCAGGTTTTATGTTCAAAGTTAAGTGAATAGTTGTAGCAAGCCTTTTAATATCCGCCAGTATATCTGCGTATGACCCATTCAGTGGCAAGAAAGGTAAGTATGAGGAAGAAATACCATTTCTCGTCAATGAGGTTGCGTTTTTTTTCTTCGCTTTTCCAAATCGCTTTTGCTTCAAAAGTATCGAGGGATTTCATGAAGGTATCCTTTTGGTGCCAAGGGAAAAATTTTCCCCCGCTTTTGTGGCTTATATCGCGCAATACTTGGTGGTTTGCCCGAAGGTCAAGTGCTTCAAGCTGACGTTCTTTCACAACAAATTCGGTGTAGGCATTAAACTGCTTTCCTGCATATGAGGTTTGCGCTTCTACTTTATATACACCTGGTGCCAATAAAGGCAACGCAAGCGAAGCATTGCCTTCCAAAGGTGTAAATTCATACATGGTTGATTTCGCTTGGTTGCCAACAACACGAACCGATATTTTTTGTCCAAATACTTTTTCGTACAAATTGTTGTATAGCTCGCTTTCAATACGAGGTATTTCCTCTTCGTTGTACTCTCTTTGGTGTGGGTAAATACGAAATTTGCGTTTATCGTCCTTGCTCGACAAGTATTGTACGGTTTTGGTTACCAGCTCGTCCACTGTTTCAGATTTTCCTGTTTCCAACTTTTCATACATACGCCATTGCCACAGACCGTTTGTGAGCAGAACACCATTATTTCTTCTTCCGTTTCCAAATATTAAAAGAGGCTTGGCGGACGAAATGCCGTTTATTTTCTGAAAAAGGGCAATTTCTGTACCAGGTTTAATTTTTATTTCTCCAAAAGGCACTTCGATAGGCGGCAGTTTTTCCAGTATCGAGGCGCTGTTTTCATTCATTTTGAAACGCGAAAACAAGGGATTGGGCATTGCGTTTACTTGGTCGGTGCTATTGGGTAAAACCTCGATTAGTTCGTTTTCAGCATTGAAACGTGGATAATTGGCGTCGGCGCCCACAACATACAATACAGGTGTATTTTCTTTTATATATTTTTGAGCCTCAGAAAAGGTAGAAAGCAGGCAGTTGTGCAAAATGACCATGTCATAGACGTCTTCTTTGGCTTCGCTTATATCAGGAATGAGTAGTTCCAACTGAATGTTTTCTGATTTGGCCAACGCAGCCCTAATGGCTTTGATATTGGGGTGCGGAGCAGGGCTAATCAACAATATTTTTTCACGGTCATTCACTATGTCCACATAGGTATTCAGTTTATTGTTTAGCAAATTGCTTTCACCTTTGGCTGGGGTCACTTCAACAGTATATCGCTGAAATCCTGGCGTATTGGTGGCAATTACAAAATTTGCCTTGCCTATCCAAAAATCCCTTTCCACTGTCATTTTTTTTCTTTCTACAATTCCTTTTGCGTCTTTCAGCACCACTTCGATTTCTTTGTTGGCATAGCCTATGGCTTGCACATCGGCAACAAGTGGGAATTTGTTGCCCAAAAAGGCGACCGAGTTGTTTTGTAAAGATTTTAATGCAAGGTCTTTTCGAGGCACAGTGTCGCCAAGTCCAAGTGTGATTATTTTAGAATGAAAAGGTTGGTAAGCCGGCGAAATTCCCGAATTGAAAATGCCGTCTGACAAAAGCAAAAGGTTTTTACTTTTTTTTGAAGAGCTCGATTTTTCAGCTTGCGTCAAGAGTTTGGTTAAGTCGGAAGTAGGGTGTTGGAAGGAATATTGGCCATTCTGGTCTAATTTTTCATCGTGAATGTAGATAGGGCTTTCAAACCCTAGTTTTTGCAGCTTGTTTTGTATGGCCAGTATGGCTTCTTTCAAAGAGTTCTCATTTTTGACAGCAAGCAAAACAGACTGGGAATTGTCGACAACGATGGGGAAAAGAGGCTTTTCCTTGAATGATTTTATAAATGTAATGTGTGGATTGAGTAACAGGAACAAGAGCAGAAAAACAGCCATAAATCGCAGCCCCATCAGAAACATGCGCATTTTGTTTTCCCAAATGCTTTTGCCGCTGTACAAAAGCCAAGCCAATGCCGCAGATGTCGGAATAATGACAAACAGCCACCAGGCCGAATATTGTAACGTAATGTGGAAAGATTGCATGAAGTCGCTAATTTAGGCTTTTCGACACAAAACCTATTTAAACATTTTCTTTACATCGTCATTTTGTTTTATTTTACCACAAAATATTCAGACTATATGCGTCCGCTTTTCATCTCTTTCATCAGTTTGTTGTTGTGTATGGCTTGCGAAAAAGGCCCCAAAAAAGACCAAGAAGAAACGGAACCACAAGCCGATTCTACTGCACTTGCCGATACTTCTAAAATGGCCAAATTTTTATTTGCCGAGTCGGAGTTTGATTTTGGTAAAATTAAAGAAGGGGACGTGGTGAAGCATGTATTTAAATTCACCAATATAGGCAAGTCCGAATTGGTCATAACCGATGCCAAAGGAAGTTGTGGTTGCACCATACCAAGTTATCCAAAAGAAGCAGTTCCCGTAGGGGGCACGGGCGAGATTGAAGTACAGTTCAACAGCCAAAACAAATCGGGGGCGAACCAAAAATTTGTTTCAGTCGTAGCCAATACTTTTCCCGAAGTGACCACTATCAGTATCAAGGCTGTTGTACTGAAAGAAGAGGAGTCCAAAGGACCGTTGGCAAATTAGCCTTCCGAATCTTTGCGGTCGCGCAATTTTTTATCGTCCACTTTTTTGTTCAAAAATTCGTTCAGTTTTTCAATTGACATGTTAGACCTTATTTGACCAAACTTGTCGATTTCGATATCGAAACCTTCCAGTTCGGCATGTACCCTTGGTTTTGCTTCTTTTTTGCTTTTTGCCATTTTCTAAATATAATCTCATTAAAAATAGCAAAAATTTAGGAGTTGCGAATAGCTTAGATAAAAATGCTAAATAGCTTCTTCTTATTTTACTCTTCATCATAATGTCTGCCTCGTTTCGACAAATAGCCACCGTTTCAAAAGGAGAAATACTTCAGTTTCGTACTGAACACGCTGTCGAACAGTTGCTTACCGATAGCAGAGTGGCAGTGTTTTCTGAAACGGCCTTGTTTTTTGCGATAAGCGGAAAAACACACGACGGCCATCGTTTTTTGAAAGATTTGTATGAAAAAGGCATACGCCAGTTTGTGGTGGAAAATGAAAAACTGGTCGATTTGTCGCTTCTGCCCGAAGCGAACATACTTTTGGTGAAAAATGCGGTTACCGCTCTGCAAGATATTGCCGCTTGGCATCGGCATCTTTTCTCCATCCCTACAATAGGCATCACGGGGAGCAATGCCAAAACCATCGTCAAGGAGTGGCTTTTTCAGTTGCTATCGCCCGATTTCAGTATTGTAAAAAGTCCAAAAAGTTACAATTCGCAGATAGGGGTGCCTCTTTCGGTTTGGCAAATGCGCCCCGAAAATACCTTGGCAATTTTTGAGGCAGGCGTTTCCCAAATGGGCGAAATGGATAATTTGGCCACCATCATTTCGCCCACTATCGGGATTTTTACCAACATTGGGCCAGCACATGCCGAAGGTTTTCCCTCTTTGAAAGAGAAAATAGCGCAAAAAGCCAGGTTGTTTAGTACAGCCGAGAAAATAATTTATTGCAAAGACCACATATTGGTGGCATCCTACTTGGAAGAAAATTTCCCTAGCCAAAAACTGGTGTCATGGGGCAATTCGGAGGCCACCAAATACAAGATTGAAGTAGAAAAAGATGGCATTTCTGTGTCAGGAAAAACCTTTCAAATACCTTTTCGAGATGCAGCTTCAATTGAAAATTTGCTTCACTGTGTGGTGCTTATGTTGGAATTGCAGATAGAGCACCAGCCAATACAAAACCGCATATTGGGGCTTGCCAATATTCCGATGCGTTTGGAGCTGAAGGCTGGAAGGCACAACTGTTATTTGATAGACGATACCTACAACAACGACCCCGAAGGCTTGAAAATAGCCCTTCAGTTTATGCAACAGCAAGACATGAAGCGCAGAAAGGTGGTGATACTTTCCGACATGCTCGAAACAGGACTTTCTTCTCATGTGTTATATGAACAAGTAGCCACTTTGCTCAAAGACAAAAACATTGACCTATTGATAGCGGTAGGGCCTGAAATAGGGGAGCATCAGCATCTTTTTTCGCAAAAGGCACTATTTTACCCTAACACGGAAGCACTTTTGGAACAACTATCTGGCTTGCATTTACACGATTCACTACTCTTGGTGAAGGGCGCCCGTATGTTTCGTTTCGAACGTTTGGTACAAGAATTGGCACAAAAAATTCATCGTACTGTGTTGGAAATCAATCTAAATGCCTTGGCGCATAATTTGAATGTCTTTCGGCAAATGTTGAATCCTGGCACTAAAATGATGGTCATGGTGAAAGCGTTTGCTTACGGAAGTGGTAGCCACGAAGTAGCCCATTTGTTGCAATACCACAAGGTCGATTATTTGGCCGTTGCCTATCCCGACGAGGCCATTGAGTTGCGTGAAAATAACATCACGCTTCCCATTATGGTCATGAACCCTTCGCCCGACGAGTTCGACAAAATGGCGAAATACAATCTGGAACCGGAGTTATATAGTTTTGAAATACTAAAAGTGTTTATTGAATTTAGTCGTCAGTCG
>DMUD01000294.1 GCA_003476475.1 Cytophagales bacterium
AAGTAAAATACATTGCGCCATTTGTTAGCCTTATCCATTCGGTAGACAGCCTAAACCTTTTGAAAGAAATCAACAAACAAGCTATTAAAAATGAGCGTATTATAGATTGCCTTTTGCAAATTCACATAGCACAAGAAGAAACCAAATTCGGACTAAGTTTTGAGGAAGCCGAAGATCTCTTGGCTTCTACCGATGTTCAGAACATGGAAAACATACGATTGTTGGGACTCATGGGCATGGCAAGCAACACTCAGGACACCAATACAGTGCATCAGGAATTTCGAAATTTAAAAGTTTTTTATGACCGCATATGCAACCAAAACCCTCATTTTCACATTCTTTCAATGGGCATGAGCGGCGATTATACCATTGCCCTGGAAGAAGGAAGCACCCTTATAAGAGTTGGTTCTGCTTTGTTTGGGAATCGCCACTACACCAAAAATTGAAGTGCTTTTTTACTTATTGTACATTTTTTTCAAAGCCCAAGAAATACTTTCCTCGGGTGGAGTTAATTTTTTTTCCATTAAAGTATTGTAATAAAGAGACTTATATTCATGCTTCTTGTTTATAAGTTTAATACTTTCCCTCGTTAAAAGTGGTTCGCCACCCGTAAAAAATCTTTTTATCGAATGTAGAAAAGCAATACACCTCAATAAAAAAGTAGGAAGGCAATACATTTTCCCTTTAAATCCTAATGCTTGGCATAAAATAGAATAAAAGTCTTTGTATGAAATAGTGGACGAGTTCAGAATTAATCTGTTAGGATGCCACAATATAAGCAACTGACAAATGCTGTTGGCTACATCTCGCACATCTACAATATTCACATACCCTTTTGGATAGAACCATGGCATCTTTTTGACCCAAGCCAACAATTTAGTGCTAGAACGGTGTTCGTCGCCTGGCCCAATCACAATGGAAGGATTTACGATAGATATATCCAAACCTTCTTCTGCCCCCCTAAAAACTTCCAATTCGGCCAAATACTTCGATTTGGCATAGGGCGAATTGAGTGCGCCATCTTCCCATTTCGCTTTTTCGTCAATTACGGTGGCGTTATCTTTTCTTCCCAGGGCGGCAATTGAACTAACGTGTACTAGTTTTTTAATTCCAGCCAACAAACAAGCATTCACCACATTGGCAGTTCCCTGCACATTTGTTTCATAAATCTCGGCTGTTTTTCGAGGGTCAAATGAAACTTTACCTGCGCAATGCACTACTGCATCGCATGTTTCCATGGCTTTCGCCAAAAGTCCAATATCGAACAAATCGCCTTGTACTGTTTCGCAAGAAGGCAATATTTCCGAAATGGCCTCTGTATTTGCATGGGGACGTAGCAACAATATAGCTTCATGTCCTTCTGAAATCAATTGCTTCAACACAAAAGAACCAACCAAACCGTTGGCACCTGTTAAGAATATCTTCACTACAGCGTATTGTTTAATAAAGGTAAATCCCTGAGCTTGTTAAAATAGCTTGTTTGCATGGCCTTTTCAAGTACTGCGACCTGTTTCATGCTATGGCAGTCGGTACCCACCATGTGTACCATTTTATTGTCTATCAGTTTTTTAGCTATTTTTTTGGACATAGGCGAATAGTAACCTATTAAGCTACTGATATTCAGCTGTAAAAGCAAACCACGGTCACACAATTCTTCATATTTGCCAAAGTCGTTGTACAAGTAAATGTATCTTTCAGGATGTGCCAATACAGGTCGGTAACCTTTCGATTGCAATTCAAAACACACATGCGCAAAATAGGAAGATTCGTTGATATATGATGTCTCTATCAGCACATACTTGTGTTGCCCGAAAAACAAAATTTCTTCGTTGGATTCTAGTTTACTTAAGAGCATTTCGTCCACATAATATTCTGCGGCTGCTTCTATTCGTACATCTATGTCTCTTGCATGAGTTTTAAGCAACTCCAGTTTCTCTCTAATTCCTTCCGGAGTATTTTTATAAGCATCGCTCATTACATGGGGTGTAAGAATGGCTTTTTTGTAACCCAGCTCCACAAACTTCCGAAGCATGTTCAAACTCTCTTCCATTTCTTCAGCTCCATCATCCAAACCCGGCAATAGGTGCGAATGCATGTCAGTCACAAGGAAATCTGACTGATTATGAATTGGTTTGGATTTTTTGAAAAAGAATGAAAGCATCTGGCTGGGAAAATCTACTTAATTTTTGTGGAATGTCGTCTCCAAATGTTTAAGCATAAAGGGAACTGACTGGTCATGCTTTTTGCTTTTTACAAGAGAATGTCGCTCATCTTCAACAAATTTTGGGCGACAGCACCAAGTAAAAATATAAATTCATGCTATTTAAACAATGAGGAAAAGGTAGAAAGCATTTGGTCTTTTTCAGAAACGATAGGATTGCTTACCTGCCAATCTATCGCCAGGTCTTTATCATTCCATAAAATTCCAGCCTCAGAGGCTTTGTCGTACACATTAGTGCATTTGTATGAGAAGACACAATCTTCCAAAGCTGCAAAACCATGTGCAAAACCTTCAGGTACATACACTATGTTCGAATTTGCGGAATCAAGAAGAAAAGACTCCCATTTACCAAAAGTTGGCGATTCTGGACGAATGTCAACTGCAATATCCAAGGCTTTTCCGGTAATCACCCTTACCAATTTTCCCTGAGCAAAAGGAGATTTTTGAAAATGCAAGCCACGCACCACCCCTTTTTTAGAAAAAGACTGATTGTCTTGCACAAAGTTCAAGTTTAACCCTGCTTCAGTAAAGGCCTTAATGCTATGGGTTTCAAGAAAAAAACCCCTTTCGTCTTTAAATATTCTGGGGAAAATTTCAATCAACCCTTCGATGCTTGTTTTTCTAATTTCCATATCAATTTTTAAACTGCAAAAAAGTAAAGTTTTGAGTATTTACAAGGTGGCTAGTCGAACATTTTCTTGAAATATTCAACAATCTATTTCTATTCGTAGAACCTTTTTTCTGCTGCTTCTCCTCCCCTATCTTCCATCATAGCAAGTACAGAATGAGGTCTTTACAATAATTCTAAATGTTCCAAAAGAAATTGATGTCAATGGATGCATTTAAAACTTGCACAGTTAGAAAATGCAAGGTAAAAATTAATTGGTTAGTCAAAGAAGTTGGATGGAAGTAAACTTCTCAAAATATATCAGATTGGCTGCTAACTTGCTAAATTCATAAAATCAGAGTTTTTTAGCGTTCCTTTTCACAAGTAAATCCTTGTCATGCTTCAAATTAGTTTTATCCGCGACAACAAAGAAACTGTTTTGGCCGGTCTTGCCAAAAAATACTATGGCTCGGCGGCCGAGGATATTGACACCATTTTATTGTTGGACAACGAAAGAAAGTCCTTGCAAAACCAACTGGACAATTGCTTGCGCGAATCGAACGAAACGGCAAAATTGATTGGACAATTGATGAAAGAAGGAAGAAAGGAAGAAGCGGAACAAAAAAAAACGCGCACCTCCGAATTGAAAACCCAATCCAAAGAACTTGAAGAAAAGCTTTCGGCTACAGAAAAAGAATTGCAAGAAGTACTGATTAAATTGCCTAACCTTCCGCACAAATCTGTTCCTAAAGGAAAAACGGCTGAAGAGAACGAAGTGGTTTTTCAGGTAGCGCAACTCCCATCTTTGGCTGATAATGCCCTGCCCCACTGGGATTTAATTAAGAAATACGACATCATTGACTTCGAACTGGGAAATAAAATTGCAGGTGCCGGATTTCCTGTGTACAAGGGTAAAGGAGCCAAATTGCAGCGCGCACTCATCAACTTTTTTTTAGAAGAAGCCGAAAAAGCTGGTTATTTAGAAATTCAGCCACCTATTGTGGTAAACTCAGATTCGGGATACGGAACCGGACAACTGCCCGACAAAGACGGACAGATGTACTACATCGCTGAAGACAATTTGTATTTGATTCCGACCGCCGAAGTGCCCATCACCAACTTGTATCGCGATGTGATACTGAAACCCGAAGATTTACCCGTGAAAATGGCTGGATACACACCTTGTTTTCGCAGGGAAGCAGGTAGCTGGGGCGCACACGTACGTGGCCTAAACCGACTTCATCAATTCGACAAGGTAGAAATTGTGCAAGTGCAATTGGCTGAAAATTCGTACGGAGCCTTGATGGAAATGCGCAACCATGTACAAAACATCATAGAAAAACTAGGATTGCCCTTCCGTATTTTGCGTTTGTGTGGCGGAGATATGAGTTTTTCTTCTGCCCTAACCTACGATTTTGAAGTGTATTCGGCCGCTCAAAAAAGATGGTTGGAAGTGAGTTCGGTAAGTAATTTTGAAACCTTCCAAGCCAACCGATTGAAACTGCGCTACAAAGACAAAGAAGGGAAAACGAAGTTGTTGCACACTTTGAACGGAAGTGCCTTGGCATTGCCCCGTATTTTGGCGGCGATTTTAGAAAACAACCAGTTGGAAAACAGTATTGTAATACCCGAAGTATTGCAAAAATACACTGGCTTCGATTCTATTTCACTTTAAAGAAATTAGCCCCGATCATGCACAAACCTTATGTAATTGGAATTACGGGTGGTAGTGGTTCGGGGAAAACCAGTTTTACAACAAAACTTTTGCAAGCCATTGCACCAAATGCCTCGGTGCTTACTTTAGACCATTACTATTACCCCATTCATCTTCAGCCTGTTGACGAAAACGGAAAACCTAATTTCGACGAACCTCATTCGTTGGATTTAGGAAAATATTTTAACGATTTTGGAAGGTTATTGAAAGGAGAAACTTTGACTTTGAAAGAATACACCTTCAACAATCCGCTACTACAACCAAAAGAAATTGTAGTAGAACCTGCCACCGTGCTAATTTTAGAAGGACTCTATGTTTTTCACCTTCCCGAAGTTGGTGCTCTTGTCGACTTGAAAGTGTTTATTGACTTGAATGATAGTGAAAAAGTGGCGAGAAGATTGAAGAGAGATGCTGAAGAAAGGGGCTATAGTCACGATGATGTGTTGTATAGCCAAAAACACCATGTAACGCCTGCATACGAAAAATACATAGTAAAGCACAAACACGATGCCGATATCGTGATACCAAACTACCCCGATTTTGAAAAAAGCCTTGAAGTGCTAGTGGTTTTTTTGCGAACAAAATTCAGATTAGATTAAACGGTTTTTTAAAAAATACTTACTTTCAGAATTTTAAATTATTGTAATCAATCATCTTAAAAAAATAATTTTATTATTTATTGAAAAATAATGGATTTTACCCAACAAGATAACCATACCTTTTGTGCAGACAACCCTAATAACGCAGGTTTTTAAAAATTAAGCATGGAAATAAGTTATTGAAACAGAACACGGTTGACGCCTTCTTTCGGTATTTGATTTTTGCACGAATTGTTTTTCGGTTTTTTTCAATAGAAAAAGGCATTGCTACATTCTAAAAGAAGATAAAAATGGGGAAAACAAGGTCTTAAAAATGAAAAAAAATCTACTTTACAAGTTCTAATTATTCAGAAAACCCTTTTTGAAAGAGACCATTTGCAAAACCTTGACAAGCGAATGCTCGAATATGTCGCCACAAATAGTCCAAAAAATGGCAAAACCACGTAGGGCATTCAAAAATTGCAGTCTTTTTATTTGGTTCACCTTCTCCATTTATCAACTTAAATTCCTACCTTTCTACAATTTCCAGTTCCGATTTAGCATTTAAATCTTCTTTTAAAAAAGTTGCACAGCTTCCAAAGTTTTCTATAAATTCGTTTTCTTGTTTTAGATTTATGTTTCGTTACTCATTTTTCTTTTCTATTCTTTTTTTAACCTTCTCCTGTCTTTCTCAATCGCCAACAACAAATAATACCCCAATAGTAGGGGCTGAAAGACCTGCTCATTATTTACCATTGCTAAAAGATAAAAAGGTGGCCATTATCGTGAACCAAACTTCACGTGTGGGCAAAATGCATTTGCTCGATTATTTACTTTCCAAAAAAATAAATGTGGTCGCTATTTTTAGCCCTGAGCATGGTTTTCGAGGAGATGCCGATGCGGGCGAACTAGTCAACAGCGAAAAAGATGCCAAATCAGGCATAAACGTAATTTCGCTTTACGGCGAGAACAAAAAACCAAAAACCGAACATTTGCGAGGAATTGACATAGTGGTATTCGATATACAAGATGTGGGAGCGCGTTTTTTTACTTATTTAAGCACGATGCACTATGCAATGGAAGCCTGTGCCGAAAACAAAAAAAGCTTTATTGTGCTGGATAGGCCTAATCCTAATGGTGATGTGATTGGTGGCCCAGTTTTGGAACCTCAATTAAAATCGTTTGTTGGCCTACACCCTATTCCCATCGTGCACGGCATGACTATGGGTGAACTTGCCAATATGATTAATGCTGAAAAATGGCTAAAAGACGGTATTGCATGCTCACTAAAAGTAATTCCATGTTTGAAATACACACACTCCGTCACCTACAACCCTCCTGTAAAACCCTCCCCAAACCTGCCCAATTTGCAAGCAATACGTTTGTATCCCAGTTTGTGTCTTTTTGAAGGTACGGTAGTAAGCGTTGGTCGCGGTACCGAAAGTCCTTTTCAGGTTATTGGAGTTCCCGATTCGTCTGGCGAAGGTTTTTCGTTTACCCCTAAAAGCATCCCAGGCATGGCCAAAAAACCCTTATATGAAGGCAAAAAATGCGTGGGGGAAAAATTAGATAAGGTACAATTGAAAGGATTTGACCCTTCTTATTTGATAAAATATTATCAAATAAGCTCTGAAAAAGACAAGTTTTTCAATGGCTTTTTCAACAAATTGGCTGGCAATACCTCTTTGCAAGAACAGATTAAACAAGGGGTATCGAAAGAAGAAATATTAGCTTCTTGGCAAAAAGATATTGAAAAATTCAAAGCAATCAGGAAAAAACACCTACTCTACCCAGACTTTGAATAGTAGTCTAAAATGCTTCTCGTACATATCCCAATAAAATTGTCATTTTTTAATCTAAATTCCGTTCTTTGTGTCGCTAAAACCCAACTGGAAATTTTGCTCAGTCTAATTGTTTTTTTGCCTCTTTTGGTAGCAGCATTGCTGCTTTTTGTACCGGGTAGGTATGTACACTTGTGGCGTTCTGCCGCTGTTGGTTTATCAGTACTGGAATTGGTATTTACCGGTTGGGTATATTACAAATTTTCCCAAAATACATATTCAGATTTGGAATCGAGCCACCCCTGGCTTTACCTAAACTTTGGAAGTTTTGGTTGGTTGAAAGTAGATTTTCATTTAAAAACTGATGGCCTAAATCTCGCCTTAATCATGCTGTCGGGGCTAATATTTTTTGTTTCAAGCCTTGCATCTTTCGATGTTAAAAAATTCACAAAAGGATATTACCTATTGTTTTTTTTATTGATGAGCGCTGTTTTGGGCTGTTTTTTGGCTCACGACTTCCTCTTGTTCTTTTTGTTTTTCGAATTCATGCTTCTGCCTATGTACTTTTTGGTGGGAATATGGGGAGGAGAACGCAGAGAATATGCGGCTATCAAATTTTTCCTTTATACTTTGCTGGGCTCGGTTTTTATTTTATTAGTACTTATTGCCACATACAGTTCGGTTTTCCACCCTACCGAAACGTTAAAATTGGCTGGGGCTACGGCTAGTACAAATATCAAAGATGTGATTCACTTGGGCTTGTTGAAATCTTCCTCTGTTGTTCACACCCTTGATTTCGATTTCATATTCAATCCCAACAATTACATACAGGCGAGTCTTTTAGATGCCAATTTTTATCAATCATACATTTGGGGTTGGGATACTCGCAAACTTTTGTTCTTTTTATTTCTG
>DMUD01000313.1 GCA_003476475.1 Cytophagales bacterium
ATGGAATTCAAGACAAAAACAACCTTTTAAATGCATTAAAATATATTCAATCGTTTCGACTTTCGATGAAATCCTTGTTGGATAGTTACCAATGGGATATTCCTACACTATGGCGTGTTGGAAGTCAATTGCCTTTTTTGCAAGAATTGGCACATGCCTTACAAGATGTTTCCCACAACCCCAATTTTTCTTCTTTCTTTTTTGCTCATTTTCAAAAGTTTGCCTCAATAACAGAAGATGAAAAAAAATGGTCGAAGTATGAGAAACGTTTGGCAAAATACAAATCGGATGCTGAGGTGCTACTGCCCCATAAATGGGCTTATGGGGTAGATGCGCAAAATGTGGCCGATACGATTTCCAACGTAAGCAAAGCCAAAGCCCTAATGAAAAATGCATGGGGGAAACTGCAATGGCGGTACTTTGCCAAAGAGCGAAAGGAAGTAAATGCGTTACTCCTCAAAAATCAGTTGCCTGAAACACTAGAGGGACTTTCCGAAATGTGCGTAAGGCTGCATAATTCCAGCTTTTTCTTTCAGCTTAAGGCCGAATTAATGAAAAGCAAGCATTTTGATTTTGGTGATGAGGAGAATGTAACAGCCTATTTCGAAAAGTTACAATATCTTGAAAAAGTAATTTTGTTTTCTAAAAAATGGGCTGAAGGAGAATTACCGCTGAACCTTGCTGGCTTGTCAGTTGAAAATTTTGTACACAAACTGAATGATTTGATTTCATCCGCTGGAAAAGTTGCGAAGCTATATAATGACCATCTGAATTATTTTGTTTTGGAGCATTTGCATGTGCTCACTTGTAGCGATGAAGGGTGGAAAGAGTCTTTCGATGCTCTGCAAAGAGATTTCGATACTTTGGTCGAATATGACCAAGCCAAGGAAAAACTACCTGCTATCGAATTGCAGGCTTTAAACGAATTGATACTTCATGGGTTAAAATCCGAAAATTCGACTCATTCTATTGCGCAGCAGTCCGACGACCTTATTCATAGCTTCCGTTCTTGGGTTTTGAATAGTTGGATAGAGGATATAGAAACGAAATATCCTGTATTGCGAGTTGTTTCCACGCCTACGATGGCCTTTTTGGAACAGCAACTAAAATCTGGCATGAACGAAAAGCAGGGCTTTGTACGTGAAATTTTGTTTATGCGATTGCGCGAGCAAGCGTATCGGCACGAAGAGTTTAATCGATTGGGGAACAGTATCACTTTTCGCGACCTTCACCATCAGGTCGTGAAAAAGAAAAAGATTTGGCCCTTGCGCAAAACGATGGAAAATTTTTCGAACGAAGTATTTGATTTACTTCCTTGTTGGCTGGCAAGTCCAGAAACCCTTTCGGCGGTATTCCCTATGCAATCACTTTTCGATTTGGTCATATTCGACGAGGCTTCGCAATGTTTTCCCGAAAAAGGTATTCCTGCCATGGTTCGTGGCAAGCAGATACTTATAGCTGGCGATAGCAAACAGTTGAAGCCCAGCGATTTGTATCGAGCCCGTTTTCAAGATGACGTGGAAGATTTGCCCGAAGTGGAGATTGATTCCTTGCTTGAACTAGGAGCGAGGCACTTGCCACAGGTGATGCTTACCGAACATTATCGTAGTCGTACACCAGAATTGATTGATTTTTCGAATCGTCATTTTTACAAAAACAGTCTTCGTTTTATGCCCGATTTTCATACGTTACAAAAGCCTCACACGGGAATTGAATTTGTGAAAACAGAAGGCTTTTTTGAAAACCAATGCAATAGGGTAGAAGCAGAAAAGGTGGTGCAATTGTGCCTGTCGCTATTTCATAAATTTCCGACTAAAGAACTGGGCGTTATTACCTTTAATATAAGGCAACAAAATATAATACAAGATTTATTTGAAGAAATAGGAGTGCTTTTGCCCAAAAGTTTTTTTGTGAAAAACATTGAAAACATTCAAGGCGATGAGAAAGACATCATCTTATTTTCGATAGGCTATGCCCCAGACCGTAGCGGCCGCATGTACCATCAATTTGGCACTTTGAACCAGGCCGGTGGCGAAAATAGGTTGAATGTGGCCGTTACGCGTGCCCGTGAAAAGGTGATAGTGGTATCGAGTATTTATCCACAACAATTAGTGGTGGAAAACACTACCCATCTTGGCCCCAAATTGTTCAAAAGCTATTTAGAATATGCCTTTAATGTATCGCAGGGCAAGTTTTTGTATCAGTTGCCACAAGAAAATGGGTTTCGTCCCGAATGGTATTTGAAAAATAAATTGAAGAAACGGAATTCACTTTTGGTCGAAGAACTCCCTTTTGCCGATTTGGTACAGAAAGACACGGATGGAAAAGTGCAGCAGTTGGTGTTGACAGATGATGAGAAATTTTTTAATGGATTGTCTGTCAAGGAAACATTTTATTATTTGCCACAAAGCCTAGAGGCCAAAAATTGGAAGTTTGAAAGGCGATGGAGCCGCAACGAAACTTGAAGTTTGTTCGTGATAGGGTTTATATCTGCAAACACACCGAGCTTGTCGAAGGGATTTCTAGTGAAGTTGTTTGAGCCAAACTTTAATCTTTCAACCTGTCAATGCCTGAAATAGATTGACCTTTTTATGAAGATAAAAATAACTATTTAAGTCACAGAAAATAAAAAAACTATGATGAATTGGTAAAAGAAGATGACCGAAGTGTGCCACTTTGTAATAACGAAAAGCCACATTTAAAGCTATAATGAAAGTCGCCAATTCAATTTGAAAGAGAATATATTTGTGACGAACAAAAAGCCTCAGATTCAAAAATCAAATAAGAATGTAACTAAATGAAGTTTTGAGTGAATCAAAACGGTAAGCGTCATTTAGGCATTAACACGTAAAAAATCTAAACTTTAAACCCTGAACAAGTTGAGATTGGCATTTGGGGGCTTATTGCTATTTTTGCGAAAACGCAATTGCGGCACACATGAAAATAGAACTGATTAAAAAATTGCACGAAAGCCATAAGGCATTTGTAGAGCTGCCCGAAATAGATTTTTCGTATCAATTTATAGACCAAGTACTTGGTTTTCTTTTTCCCGAACATTCGCGCAAGCGTTATAAAAGCGTACACGAGCTAGACAATGTGTACGACAGCCTAAAAGGCAATCTTTTCGAATTGCTCATGATTTCTTTCGACAACGATGAGGTGACGGCAGAAAAAGTAATGCATAGTTTTTGGAATCAATTGCCCACCATTTATGAATCCATCAAGAAAGATGCTCAAGCCATATACGTGGGCGACCCTGCAGCCTACAGCCAAAGCGAGGTGATATTGACCTATCCTGGTTTTTATGCCATTGCGGTACATCGTTTGGCTCACGTGTTTTACCAGTTTAAGGTGCCATATTTACCCCGTATTTTGGCCGAATATGCCCATCGCAAAACAGGTATCGACATACACCCCGGTGCCAGCATAGGTGAAAATTTTTGTATTGACCACGGCACGGGCATCGTAATTGGGGAAACATCCGTCATAGGCAATAATGTGAAGCTGTATCAAGGCGTAACCCTTGGCGCGCTTAGCGTGGACAAAAACTTAGCCCAAACCAAACGCCATCCTACTTTGGAAGACGATGTGGTGATTTATTCCAATGCCACCATTTTGGGCGGTGGAACCATCATAGGCAAGGGTAGCATAGTGGGCGGCAACGTGTGGCTCATTGAAAGTATTCCGCCACACTCAAGGGTGTACCATAAAGAAGAAGTGGTTATTAAATAGGGGTAAGTATAGGTGTAAGAGCGAGTGGAAGATGCGACTTTTTTTGCAACGAATTTATTTTATTTATGGTTTGCTCGTTTTCGTGCTGTGCATGGTGACGTTTACCACGCTTATCTTGTTCACGGTGGCGCTGGTGTCCAATAAAAAATGGGCAGGGAAGGTGGCCTATTTTTTCCTGCGTTGCTGGGGTTTTGGCTTCAGTTCTCTGGCGTTTATTTTTTATCGTTTTCACGGTTTGGAAAACGTGCAGAAAAACCAATCCTATGTATTCACTTCCAACCACAATTCTTTCCTCGACGGCATTGCCATTTGCCTATCTATTCCCAACGACTTTCGTCCATTGGGCAAAATTGAACTGACCAAAGTCCCCATTTTTGGTTGGATGTATCGATATGTGGTTATTTTGGTTGATAGGAACAGTGCCGAAAGCCGCCAAAAAAGTATGTTGGAAATGAAACACCACATGCGAGAAGGCATATCGGTATTGGTTTTTCCGGAAGGAACGATGAATAAAACTTCTAGTTTGATGCAGCCTTTCAAAAACGGGGCTTTTACACTGGCTCTAGAAACGCAAAGTTCAGTTGTGCCTATGGTCATGTGGAACACCAAAAAACACATGCCCCGAGTACCTAAGTTTGCCCTTTGTCCAGGGATTATCGACATCCATTTTTTGCCCCCGATTGAAACACGGGGTATGGTAAAAAATGATTTGGAAACATTGAAAAGAGAGGTTTTTGAACAAATGAAAAACAAACTGCTCGAATTGCAAGGCAAAGCGGTGGTAGCAGCGATACAGTAGAAAAAAAATTTATACTGAAATATGAAAGTATTGGTTACTGGACACAAAGGTTATATAGGGGCACATTTAGTACCTCTGTTGAAAGCCAAAGGTTATTTCGTCATTGGCAACGATGTCGATCTTTTTGAAGGTTGCGAGTGGGAGCCACTAACCCCACCCGATTTGGAGTGGAAAAAAGACTTGCGTCAAATAACCGAAGAAGACTTGCGTGGGATAGATTGTGTGATGCACTTGGCGGCTATTTCAAACGACCCTATGGGCGATTTGAACCCGCAAATCACCTACGACATCAACCGCGATGGCTCTATTCAGTTGGCGAAACTTTCCAAAAAAGCAGGAGTTTCACGCTTTCTTTTTTCTAGTAGCTGTTCCATTTACGGCAAAAGCGATAAGCCCTACATGACCGAAAGCGATCCCACCATTCCGCTTACGGCCTATGCCATTTCTAAAATAGAAACCGAAAAGGCCGTTTCGGCCATGGCCGATGAACATTTTTCACCCGCATTTTTGCGCAATGCCACGGCCTATGGGCACTCGACTATGTTGCGCATAGACTTGGTAGTGAATAACTTGCTGGCTTGTGCAGTGGCTCGTGGCGACATACGCATCATGAGCGATGGTTCGCCTTGGCGCCCCTTGGTGCATTGCAAAGACATTGCCCGTGCCTTTGTCGCTTTTTTAGAGGCGCCACGCGCAGCTATCCACAATCAGATAGTGAACATAGGGGGCAACCAAGAAAATTTTCAAGTGCGCGATGTGGGTAATTTGGTACAAAAATTTGTACCTACCGCCAACATAGTTTATACAGGCGAAGTAGGAGCCGACTCGCGCGATTACAAAGTAAGCTTCGATTACCTAAACCAGCTTTTGCCCCATTTTCAATTGGAATATACACTAGAGAAAGGAATGCAAGAGCTTTTCTTCAAGTATAAAGAACACGGTTTTTCGCAGCACGATTTTGAAAGTGACCAGTTTGTACGATTGCGCACTCTTAAGAAAAGGTTGTCGCGAGTCGAAAACCCAATTTAGCCATTGGCACAATGTCCGCTTTTTTAGACCAACTGCAACAATATATCGAAAGGCATGCGCTTTTCAAGTCCAATGACCAGCTGCTTTTGGCGGTAAGCGGCGGGTTAGATTCGGTGGTAATGGCACAAGGTTTGCAGCTATTGGGCTATAAATTTGGCATTGCTCATTGCAATTTCAACCTACGAGGCGAAGAGTCGAAGGCCGACGAAAAATTTGTGAGGCAATTGGCATTGTCTTTTCAAGTACCCTTTTTTCTAAAACAATTTGAAACCAGTCAATTGGCACAAGAATCCAAGGTTTCCATTCAGATGGCGGCCCGCGATTTGCGCTATGCTTGGCTGGAAGAAATACGTTTTCAGCACGGTTATGCCTTTGTAGCGGCTGCCCATCATCAGAACGATTTGGTAGAAACGGTGCTGCTGAACTTGGTGCGTGGTACAGGTTTGGCGGGGTTTCATGGTATATTGCCCAAACAAGGAAATGTGGTGCGACCATTGTTGTTTGCTACACGCGAGCAAGCAGAAGATTTTGCCAAAGACTATATTTTGAGATGGCGCGAAGATACTAGTAATGCAAGCAACAAATATGCCCGCAACTTAGTCAGGAACAAGGTGATTCCGATTTTGAAGACGTTGAACCCTTCGTTGGAAAACACGATGAAAAGTACCGCCGAGAAGGTGGCTTTGGCCGAAAAAGTATTGGCACGACAGGTAGAAGAGGCGAAAAGTAAATGGGTGACAGAAGGGCAAGGGTTTGTGAAAATAGACATACAAGGCTTGCAATCTATCACCAATGCACTGTATTTTTTGCATGCCATTTTGCAAGAGTTTGGCTTCTCTTGGTCGGTAAGTAAAAAAGTGATGGAGTCGGGGAGTGGTATTTCAGGAAAAATATTTTATTCATCTACGCATCGCTTGTTGAAAGACAGAGAAAATTGGATTATAGACTATAGAGAAGTGGCGAAATTTGTTCCGGTTTCTATTTTGCCTACCACCCAGACTGTGCGTTTACTTTTTGGTAAAGTGCTAAATTTGAAACTATTGGAAGGTGGGCTCGAACTGGTCACTATTTTGAAAAGCAAGTCTTCGGTTTTGTTGGATTACGACAAGTTGGTTTTTCCGCTTACACTCAGAAGTTGGCAAGAGGGCGATACATTCATTCCCTTTGGAATGGAGGGAGAAAAGAAAATCAGCGATTTTTTGATAGATGCGAAATATAGTCTTTTTGAAAAGGAACGGATTGTGGTTTTGCAAAGTGGGCAAGAAATTGTGGCCATAATAGGTTGCAGGTCGGGGCAACGCTATTCAGTCGGGCAAGCAACAAAAAGAATATTGGTGGCAGAATTAGTCTTTATTGGTTGAAGAGTTTTTTTTCAACAGTAAGGCTTTCAGTTTTTTGTACAATTCTTTTGTGTCGATGGGTTTTAAAGTGAAACTGTCGAAACCTTTTTCTTTCAGTTCTTTTTCAGAATTAAAATCGTCGTTGGCCGTGAGTGCCATAATGTGCACGGGGTTTCCACTTTCCCTTATTTGGCGGGTGGCCTCGTAGCCATCCATTACAGGCATGTGCAAATCCATCAATATAGCATCGAAGTTCTCTTTTTGCATCAGGTTCAAGGCTTCTTGTCCGTTTTCTGCAACTGCATGTACTACGCCCCACATTTCAAGGAAA
>DMUD01000013.1 GCA_003476475.1 Cytophagales bacterium
TGGCAACTCCAATGGGCGAAGCAAGCCCAGCAGGTGAGGATATGGCAGCAACCTCCTCTGCCTCTCACACCACATTGACTCAAACCACGCTTTCGGCAGAATATGAAATTTCGATTCCTTACACTATTCCAAGTTCTGGCCGACAAGAAGTAGTGGAAATACAACAATACTCACTTTCAGCTTTTTACCAACATAGCACCGTACCTAAAGTGGACAATGATGCATTTCTTTTAGCTGGTCTTACCGGTTGGGATAAACTAAATCTTTTGCCAGGCAACTCGAATATTTATTTCGAAAATACTTATGTAGGACAAGCCTATATCGACCCGCAAAATACCTCCGACACATTGTATGTATCGCTTGGAAGAGACAAAAAAGTAGTAGTGAAACGTGAGAATGTAAAAGATTTTACCTCTAAAAAAACATTGGGTACATTTAAAAAAGACGAATATGCCTATGAAATCGTGATTCGAAATGGCAAATCGGAAAGTATTTTTATAGAATTAGAAGACCAACTACCTATTTCGAAAAACAGCGATATAGAAGTAGAAGTGTTGGACAAAGGCGAGGGAAACTATAACTCCGAATTTGGAAAACTGCTATGGAAATTGAAAATAAACCCATCCGAAACCAAAAAGTTAAGATTTCGATTCAGTGTAAAATATCCTAAAAACAAACAAATTATGGGTTTGTAATTTCAACAAAAACCTTACTTTTGCACTCTCATTAATGTTTGCGTAGCTCAATTGGATAGAGCATCTGACTACGGATCAGAAGGTTTGGGGTTCGAATCCCTACGCGAACACTTTCAATAAAAAAAGCCCCTTTTGGGGCTTTTTTTATTGAATATTTTTACAAATCGGTTTCTCAATCCGTGTCTTCAAAAAATGCTGCCAGTTTTTCGGCGTTTCGCCGTTCGGCTAAAATTTGTAGTTCGTCTCCTACCTCCAAAATAGTACCTCCACTTGGGACAAAATACTTCCCGTCGCGACAAACAGTTACCACCAGGCTACCTTTTAAAATCGGAATTTCTACGATAGGCTTTTTTACTATATATGGGTTGTGATCGCCAATAGAAAGATTGAACATTTGCATATTGCTGTTTTCATAGTCACTAAATTCAATGGGTGAGGTGAATTTTTTCTTGTAAGGCTTATCCATATGCAACCACTTAGCCAAAATCGGTAATGGCCAACCTTGGAGCAATGCAGAAGAAATGACAATAAAAAATACCACATTGAAAATCCAACTAGCCTCACGAATACCGGCAATCATCGGAAAAGTAGCCAAAATGATAGGCACCGCACCACGCAAACCGACCAATGAAATAAAAGATATTTCTTTGAACCGTATCTTGAAAAACAAGAGCGATGCAAACACGCCAATAGGTCTTGCTACCAAAATCAAAAACAACGCAATGACGATGGCGCCCCAAATATTTTCCAATAACTCACTTGGAAACACTAATAAACCCAATGTCAAGAACATGCCTATTTGTGAAAGCCATGCAATCCCATCAAAAAAACGGACTATCGCTTTTTTATGCACAACTTCATAGTGGTTAACGATAAGTCCTGCCACGTAAACCGACAAAAAACCACTGCCATGAAGCGAAACCGTAAGCGCGTATATAAACACAGAAAAAGCAAGCGCAAACACAGTATAAAATCCATCGATGGGAAAATTGGACCTATTCAACAAAAAAACCAACAAACGACCCATAAACACGCCTGCCAATAGCCCCACTCCCATTTCCAATACAAAGTCGAAACATAGCGACCAAAATCCATGCGATTCGCCCGTGATAATCCCTATCATGGCGACAGTTAGAAAAACAGCCATGGGGTCGTTGGTACCAGATTCAAATTCCAACATTGGACGCGCACTACCACGCAACCGCAACTTGCGGGTATTGAGAATAGAGAAAACGGCAGCTGCATCGGTAGAAGACACCACCGCACCCAACAACAAACTGACTTTGAAAGAGATGCCAAAAATAAAATGAACAAACACACCTACCGCCAGTGTAGTCAGAAACACCCCAAAAGTTGAAAGTGAAATGGTAGGCCACAAAATTGGCCTCACTTCTGCCCATTTGGTTTCCAAACCTCCTGAAAAAAGGATGAAAATAAGTGATATTATACCAATCGACTGGGCTATTTCATGACTATTGAAATGAATACCACCAGGCCCTTCGGAACCAGCCAACATGCCCACAGCCAAAAACAAAATAAGAATGGGAAGCCCTGTGTTGTTGCTCAATTTGGCAATGAGAATACTAAAAGTTATCAGCGCCGAAATTGACAGCAACCACGTTTCCAAATGATACATCAAATTGAATATTCTGCCACAAGATACGAAAACCGTAGAAAAACCACCCCCATAAAACGCGGATTGACTTAGCAGTTTTCTTGAATACAATAGCCATTTATTGCCGATTTTAGCACATGGCTTAAACAAAAAAGGCTATCTTTTCAGATAGCCTTTTTAAAGAAAATTAATTACTGTTTACTGCTTCACTATTTTGAATGTGGCATTCTTTCCAGCAATAGTTGCTTTTACCATGTAAACTCCAGATGTCAAATTTGACCCAAAGTTTAATTGATTGCCATGAGCTGAGAATTCATCTACACTCTCACCAAACATGTTATACACCACCAATTTGATAGGCAAAAATTGATTAATTGTTAATGTAAAATCACTTTCAGAGGGATTAGGATATAGAGAAAGTCCATATGAAATGAATAATTCTTCTACACCATTTGCTTTTATCACGGTTATCTGTTTAGGAGGAGAACTAGGACTTGAACCGCAAGAGTTTGAAGCTTTCACTGTCAAACTACCAGTGGAAGCGCCAGACACAAATGAAGCCGTAATAGCATTGGATGTACCAGACAATGTTACGCCAGTAGAGGGAGCGTATGTCCAAACATAGCTAGTAGCAGTAGCATTGGGAACTGGTGTGACAGAATAACTCACATTTGATTGGTTGTCGATAACACTAGACGAACCGGTGATGGTACCTGGCGCATCAGGTACTTTATTAATAGTAGCCACTGCTGAAGCACGCCCACACGAAGTAGCTGCTGAACCAGTTTGCAATTGCACTTCGAATATTTGACCGTAATAACCAGATTGGCCTCCATCAGGTTTAGGTTGGTCTATGTAACCAGTAGCTGAAAAACGTTCAATTGCATTACCCTTCATCGTCATTACAGCAGTAGTGCCATCCGAAGCTGAATAAACAGATTGATCGGCAACTTCTGTTTGAAGCAAAATCGCATCTTTTATCGATCCAGTAGCATAATTTGGTACGTCTCCTTCTATAGTTAAGAAATAGGTACCAGGTGACAGTTCAATGCCAGCTTGAATAACTATAGGAGAATAACTGGTGGAAGATGTGATAGATAGAGTTTGAGGAGCACCTTGTTTTACAATGGTTTTTCCATCTTGATTGTAAACAGTTACTTTTACTGCCTTTCCAGACGCTACAGAAAAGAAATATGCTTTAACAGACGCTATGGACAAATTTTGATTAACTGTTATTACCTGAGCATATTGGCTAATTTTGCTCTTCCAAGCCCAATTGGGAGATTTATCAATTGCAGTAGTTCTGCCAAGTGTGAAATTTTTCTGATTGGAAGCCTCCTCCTGAACATAAAATGTATTGGTAGAAGACAGATTGCTGGCAGTGTAGCTACGCCCTGTACCCAACTGAGAACCTCCCACAGCAGAAGACCACCATGAAAAGCTACCTGTAGCAGGAGTGGCCACCGAAACTGTTACATCACCAGTTCCGCAACGACTAGCACCTTGAGTGGTTACGGATGAACCCACACTCAAATTCATTATAGATTCCTTGCTGCAAGAACCCGAAGAAAGTACCACTTTATACTGTCCGGCTAAACTAGCCGTGTAGGTTCTAACTGTTGCACCGTTGATTACTGTGCCGTCTTTATACCATTTTGCCGTTACGGCACCTACAGGTTCCACACCACAGTCCAATACCCTAGTATCGCCTGCTTTGCAAATAGATTGATCCAAGCCCAAATTCGGCTGAGCCACCGGACAAGTAGCATCAACTTTTGTCTTTAACACGGAAAGTAAAGAGTATTGGTCTATTCTGTCTTGCGCCACATCCCATATCATGATGCCTTGCGAGCCTTTACCAAAAGCCATAGTTACCTTATTTTCTAAAGTTGTTTTACCGTTGTAATAATAGGTTTTACCATTATAGTTCATATTGTCGGCTGTGAAAGCAGTGGCAGGGTTTGATGACGCCAAAACTGAATACAATTGGTCTTCACCAGTACGATCAGATGACTTACCATAAAAGGGAACACCCAAAATCATTTTACTGTAAGGTACCCCTTTTGTATTCCAAGCTTCCATACATCCTTGTGCATTGGAATAAGAACTATGTTGAGCCCCTGCACCTGTATGATTTACAGGGAAATCATATGCCATTATATATACCATATCAACAAGTGGGAATACGGTTGGGTCTATATACTGTAGGTGGTTTGGATTGGTCAAATACTCCCCACCAACCGCAATGGATAGATTGCATCCTGGATAATCTGAGTTGATTTTAGTACGCAAATCGGAAATAAAATTCTTGTGTGCCGCAATTTCAGCTGAAGTGGTAGGGAATTCCCAGTCAATATCTAAACCTGCTAAATTATGTGTTTTGGCAAAAGCTACTAGTTTGGCAACGAAATTAGCTCTTGAATTGGCATTGGAACATACACTATACAGCCTTTGTTTTCTGTAACTACCAGGATCGGCACCTCCTACAGCTAAATGAAATCGTACATTGTTATGAATACATTTGTTTTTTACTACTTCAAATACATTGTAATCAAAACCAAATAAATTAGTACCGTCACTACTCAAATCTCCGGTAGTAGTGGGGTTCATAAAAGCATAATTGACATCGGTCAACTTGTTGAACTGTACATTTGCACCATAAGCGGCCCATTGATATTCGGGTAAATAGCCAACTATCTTTTGAGAGAAGCCAGCACTCAACCCAACAAATAAGAGCAGGGTTGTTTGTAAAGTTTTCTTCATGATTAAATTGTTTTAGTACTATTTTTTAGTAAAATTTTAATATT
Source organism: Cytophagales bacterium (assembly GCA_003476475.1). Taxonomy (GTDB): domain Bacteria; phylum Bacteroidota; class Bacteroidia; order Cytophagales; family UBA9547; genus UBA9547. Next base: position 5,118 of record DMUD01000013.1, read on the forward strand.
AAACTCAAATATAGTAGAAATGTTTGTCTAAACACCGAATCTCAGCACATTTTATTGCAAAATAAAAAAATTACCTTTCTTACATAATGCCAAACTACTATGACTAACTCACTAACCTTCGAAAACCCAGCAATTGAAACATTTCTATACGAAAACTGCATTTGGAATGCCAAACTACCGTTCTACGATGAGGAATTAAAAATATACAAATGCCAGCTAGACAAAATTGCATTCATACATCATGTCGAAAAACCAAATGAACTTACAGAGTTGGAAAATTCTCTCCAAAACCAAAAAAAAAACTTTATAAAGATCAAAAAAGAAATTAAAGAAGAAGAATTTGAAATAGTGTTGAAAATACACGAATGTAACGCTGAATTATATACCCAGCTTCAGAAACTACACAATGAAATTAAATCAAAGTTTGAGCAATTTGAAAAAACCTTTTTCAAATTGCTGAATAAATTACAATCCTTCATTCGTATTTATGCCGAACGATAGGCCATCTCAGTCAGTGATTTGACATGAGGGCCTAAAAAAAGCCTAGCATACATGCGAATAATTGACAACCCATCGATGATAAAACTAAGCGTAACGAAACATGCCAATACAATTTGGTCTTCCTGAATGTGACTAAAAATCAAATCCTCGCCTATAAAAGTAGGTGTGATTGGGAAACCAGAAAGTCCCAAACAGGAGAGCAAAAAACTGAGCGCCAAAACAGGATAGCGATAAGAATATCCTTGATAATGAGTTAAATTTAAATCATTTTCAAAATATTTCAATATTTTAATGCAAATATATCCTAAGGCACCAGCCACCATAACCCCGCTCATATACATATATATATCTGTAAAATCGAAATTTCCATTGAATGCTATTGCTAATGCTACCCACAAGTGATTCATGATAACAAGCAACCAAGCCTTTTCTACATTGCTTTTTTCGGCAAATGATTTGAATACCTTCAACAGTCCAATCAAGGAAAAAACAAAAGGCAAATACTCGCCCAAGCCAGGCTTAATCAATTCTTTGTGATATACGCTGAACAAACCTACAAGATAGGTGGGAAGAAAAAACCACCAAATGTAGCCCATTTGGATAAAATTCAACTTTCTACCTACCCATTTCAAGGGTCGCCAATAGATGTTGTAGGTAATACTGTCAAGATGCCATTCTTGCAAACACAAAATAAAAAAAGTGTTTTCCACCCACTTGGGCACATAATCTTCGATGGTAAGCGGCCTAGGAACAAAGTTGAAAAATTGTTCTTTTATAAGGTAGCTTACAATAGAGGGAGAAACTAGTAACTGATAAGTACGCAAAAAAGCATTGCCTGCAAAATGAATCAAGGCCACGTCTTTCCAACCCAAAGCCATTTCAATAAATATCAAACCTATTTGGGCAATAGAGGCATATGCAATCTGACTTTTCACGGAAGACTGCACCCTTGCTATTCCATTGGCAAGTAAACAAGTACAAAATCCAATTAAAGCTATCAGAATACGTACCAAAAGTTGG
>DMUD01000316.1 GCA_003476475.1 Cytophagales bacterium
CCTATTTTTGATGCAAATAAAAGGATAAAAATTCTTGAACATGAGTTTAAAACTAAAAATTGAAGAAGGCATAAAAAAAGCCATGTTGGCCAAGGACTCCGATACACTCAGGGCCTTGCGTGGCATAAAATCTATGATTCTTTTGGCAGAAACCGAAAAAGGAGCGAAAGAAGAGCTGAGCACAGAAGCTGAACTAAAATTGCTCACTAAAGCCGCCAAACAAAGAAAAGACTCGGCCGAAATATTTGGCAAAGAAAATAGAAAAGAACTGCAAGACAACGAGCTGAAAGAATTGGCGATAATCGAATCTTTTTTACCCAAACAGCTTTCGGACAGCGAGTTGACGGAAAAAGTAAAAGAAATTATACAACGAGTTGGCGCCCAAACGGCGGCCGACTTGGGAAAAGTAATGGGAGTCGCGACCAAAGAACTGGCAGGCATAGCCGACGGAAAAAAAATATCGGAGATAACCAAATCGCTATTAGCGTAGCAGATAGAGATTATTGCGTATTTTTGGCAGCAAGGTTCAGTCTTTTAAGCAAACGTTTCGAACACTTTTACAATTTTTATGGAACTCAAAATAAAACAAGAGAGTGATTTTAAGTACATAGACGAAGGCCAAGGCGACGTTCTTTTGCTTTTACACGGATTGTTTGGTGCCCTCAGCAATTGGGAGGGAGTAGTGAAGCACTTCTCTAAAAAATACAGGGTCGTTATCCCCATGATGCCCATCTACGAAATGCCCTTGAAAGAATCGAGCGTAGAAGGTTTGGTGAAATACATTGAAAGGTTTGTGGACTTTAAAAATCTTTCCGACCTCACGCTTTTGGGCAATTCCTTGGGCGGCCACATTGCCCTCATTTATGCACTAAACAATCCCGAAAACGTTCGGCGCATGGTGCTCACGGGCAGTTCGGGACTTTTTGAAGATTCGATGGGCGGTTCTTTCCCCAAAAGAGGAAACTACGAATACATCAAAGAAAGGGTTATTTACACCTTTTACGACCCAAAATCAGCAACCAAAGAACTGATTGATGAAGTCTTCGACATTACCAACAACAACCAAAAATGCTTACGCATCATCAACATAGCCCGTTCGGCACAAAGACACAACTTGGCAAAAGACTTGCCCAAAATAGAGGTGCCTACCCTGCTTATTTGGGGACTAAACGACACCATTACCCCACCCGAAGTGGCGCACGAATTTCAGCGGTTACTTCCCAATGCCGAACTGAAATTCATAGACAAATGTTGTCATGCTGCGATGATGGAACATCCCGAAAAATTCAACTTATATTTAGAATCCTTTTTAGAAAAGACCACGGCCGAGCATGTTAGCTGAAAACTATATCGACAATGAAATACCCGTATTGAAGATAAGTGATACCGTTCGCACCGCTGTCAAAAAAATGGAGGAAGCTAATATAGCGCAACTGCCTGTTGTAGACGAACATTCATTTCTGGGCATGCTAACCTCCAGCACCGCCTACATGGTACAAGACCCCAAGCTAACGATAAAAGGCATACAACTACTCAATCCCACTTTCGACATCTACCCACACACACATGTGTTGGAAGTCTTGAAAATTGCGGGCGATTCGGAACTGGATATACTGCCTGTGCTAAACAAAGAAAACAAAAACTTTGTGGGCTCAATCAGAAAAGTAAGTCTTTTCAACTTTTTCGAACAAATGTATGGCACCAAGGCAAGTGGGTCTATACTTGTTTTAAGTTTATTGGAAAGAGACTATTCCTTGAACGAAATTTCACGTATTGTGGAATCGAACGGTGCCAAAATACTGACTGTATTTACAGAAGCCCCCGACAATACCCCTTTCCAAATGTTGGTGACCCTAAAAATAAACTTGGCAGATATTAGCAGGGTAATAGTAGCTTTGCAAAGGCACCATTACAATGTAGTGTATTCGTACCACGAAGAGGAGTACAAAAGCAAAGACCAAGAAAGACTGGAACAACTGCTCAAATTCTTGGAAATATAAGGTGCCTACGCGATGCTGATAACCAGTACAAAAAACGAGCGCATCAAAGCCTTTCAGAAACTCGAAAAATCGTCGGAAAGAAAAAAAGAAGAAGTTTTTATTGTAGAAGGCCTGCGCGAAATAGAAAGAGCATTGGCCAACGATTTCATTTTCAAAGAAGTTTTTTACTGCCCTAGCTTGGTCCCCGAACAAGAGGTAGACAAACTTTTCAATGCCAATGTGCCTAAAACAGCCATTTCCCACCATGTGTTCGAGGCCGTAGCCTATCGCGAAAACCGCGACGGAATCGTGGCCTTGGCAAGACCAAAATTTTACACATTAGATAATTTGCCATTGGGCAAACATCCGCTATTGGTCGTGTTGGAAGCAGTAGAAAAACCTGGAAACCTAGGTGCTATTCTGCGTACCGCCGATGCCGCCAGTGCCGATGCCGTGATAGTGTGCGACCCCAAAACCGACATATACAACCCCAATGTCATTCGTTCGAGTGTAGGCTGTGTGTTTTCCAAACCTGTTGTGTGCTGCCAAAGCCACGAAGCCATCGAATTTTTCAAACAAAAAGGAATCCTAACCTTGGCTACCACGCCCGCTGCTACAGCCCTCTATTTCAATCAAAATTTACAACAGCCCCTTGCCATAGTGATGGGCACCGAGGCAAATGGCCTTTCGGACGTGTGGTTGCAAAATACCGACATGAAAGTAAAAGTACCCATGCTGGGCATAGCCGACTCCCTGAATGTATCGGCTTGCTTGGCCTCTGTGGTGTACGAGGCCGTTAGGCAGCGAATGACCTAAAAATAGTTCCTGAGCCTGTGCGCACACCACCTGCAACAGCAAAATCCTTTCTTATTTCAAAGCATAAATGCTACGACATGTTTTGGCGTAGCTGTGTTTTTATTTTGATAGCCGCTGTGCAACGTAGCTTAACCTCACGTTACAATTAAGCGCTTGTGAAACCATTAGGTATTTTAGTGCAACCGGCTATACGCATCGCTATTTTATGTATAATTGAAGTAGCAAGTGCCCTTGTAAAAAAGCTTGTGCGAAGACCTATCAAAACAACCGCCTATCCATGAATTTGAAATTGCACACAGGCCCAGTTTTGGACATCTTTTCGGCCAATACCGAAACGGATCTCGCTTTGCCTTTTGTGGAAAATGGTATTTCGGCGGGCTTCCCCTCTCCTGCCCTCGACTTTGTCGATCTTAGCATCGACCTGAATAAATACCTCATCAAACACCCTTCTGCTACCTTTTACGGAAGGGTAAAAGGCGACTCTCTCAAAAACGCTGGCATACACCACGGCGACTTGCTCATTATAGACCGAAGCGTAGAACCTACAAACGGCAAAATAGCCGTCTGCTACCTCGACGGCGAATTTACCGCCAAACGCATCAAAACAGCGCAAGACATGCTGTGGCTAGTACCCGAAAACGAACAATACCAGCCCATCAAAGTGACCAAAGAAAACGATTTTGTCATTTGGGGCGTGGTGACGCATGTCATCAAAAATGTATAAGCACATGTTTGCTCTCGTCGACTGTAACAATTTCTACGCTTCGTGCGAACGGCTTTTCCGCCCCGACTTGCAGCACCTGCCTGTGGTAGTCTTGTCCAACAACGACGGCTGTGT
>DMUD01000265.1:0-1318 GCA_003476475.1 Cytophagales bacterium
AGAGAAGAGGCAAGTTTCAAAACTTGCCTCTTTTTTTTGTGCTAGGAGCGTTTAGTCCTCTTTATTCCATATTTCCCAAGCCTTTTCGGCTTGGAGATGCAACATCTCCAAACCGTTTTTTACTTTGGCATTTTTTTCCAAACCCTTTTTCATGAATAGGGTGGTTTCGGGGTTGTACACCAAATCGAATAAGAAATGATTGCTGTTTAAGGCATCGTATTGGATGGGAGGGCAAGTTTCTGTTTTGGGATACATACCCAATGGGGAAGTGTTGATGATGAGTTGGTGTTGTGTTAATACTTCTTCGTTCACCTCCTGGTATTGCACAGCCGCAGTCTTACGTTCTCTTGAAACAAGTTTATAAGGAATATTGAGTGTTTTCAAAACGGCTTCTACCGCTTTTGCCGCACCTCCTGTACCTAGTATCAGTGCTTCGATAGCAGCCTCCTTGGTGGGCAAAAAGAGTTTTAGCGATTCCATAAATCCATAATAATCAGAATTGTAACCAGTCAATTTATTGTCCTGTCCAACTTTGATTACGTTCACTGCGCCAACAATTTCAGCCGATTTGTCAAGATGATTTAAATAGCCCATCACCTCTTGTTTGTAAGGAATCGTTACATTCAGCCCCACGAGTTCGGGGTTTAATTTCAATAATTTAGGAAAATGAGATATGGATGGAATTTCGAAATTTTCATATTCCGCGTCGGTTATTCCTTCTTTTGCGAATTTTTGGGTGAAGTAACTTTTTGAAAAGGAGTGGGTAAGTGGAAATCCAACAAGTCCGAATCGGCGCATAGTGTAAATTTAACAGATAGCTAATTTAGAGTTTTGATTCAAAAAAGGATAATGCATTAAAATTAGTTGTTGTATTTAAAATCCAGTGGATTGAGATAGGTGAACTCCACCTCCTGGTTTATTTTTTTTGAGCAAACGGTTTTTCCTACTTCTTTGTCTTGCACAAAAACGGGCAGTGGCCAATGCATCCTTTTGCAGTCATAAGTGTACAATTCTTTGCGGGTAGGGTGTTCAAGGCAACACACGTTGTACAGTTCTTTTTTAAATTCTTTTTCTATTAGGTGTGCAATGACTTTGAGCACATCATCTCGGTGCACTAAGTTGGTGGGGTGTTGGCTTCCTGTTAGTCCTTCTTTACCAGCAAAATACCGTGCCATTATTCGGTCGTATCCTGCCAAACCACCTAGACGAAGAATACAGACCGCTGTATTTTGAAGTTTCAAAATGGCATTTTCTGCTTTTAGTATTGATATGTTTGCGCAGTTTTCTTCGGTCAGTTCCTTCTTTTTCTAAATCTTCT
>DMUD01000265.1:1601-1943 GCA_003476475.1 Cytophagales bacterium
CGCAGTTTTCTTCGGTCAGTTCCATGTTTTCAGTCATCGTGGCCGGCAAGTCGGGATATACCGAGGTGGAACTGAGCATGATGATTTTTTTGACACTATACTTGTGGGCATAGTCACTTAATCTTTCCATGGCTTGCCAGTACCAAGCACTATCGGTTTTTCTAGACTGGGGTGGAAATGCAATGACCCATATATCGCTTTGTAGTAATCCTTCAGGAATAATTGTTTCCTTGAAATCTACCAAGAACGGGGTGATGCCCAGTTCTGACAATACGCAGGTTTTTTCTATGGTAGTCGTACTTCCTTTTACCGAAAATCTTTTTTTTAGCAGTACTTTAGCCA
>DMUD01000265.1:2288-2560 GCA_003476475.1 Cytophagales bacterium
ATGAGTGTCAAACTTTTGTATTTTTAATGAAAATAGAATTGGGTCTATCTAACGAAAAGCCCTTCCTAGCGAATAAAACAATACAAAATTCGCGTTAGTTTACCTAATGCGCAACCTCCTGCCTGGTCTTAGTTTAGTGCGGGAAGAAATGCGATTCAATTTACAAATTCGCGATACTGGCACACGGTATTTGCGTGCTATTCTGGCCAGCGTTTCACCAGAGCGTACACGATGATATACTACCTTGCGCGCACTTCTCAAATAATCGAATT
>DMUD01000170.1 GCA_003476475.1 Cytophagales bacterium
CTTTTGGTGGCACCCGTGTTTTTATAACCTGTGTCTAGGGTAATATAACCTGTGAGGTCACGTAGTTTGGAGATGTCAATTGCTTTTTCATTTTCAGAACCTACTATAACAGGAAGTTCGTACACTTTGCCGTCTAGCTCTATTTTGGCTGTTTCACTCATTGGATGGATGTATATGCGTTTGATAATTGCGTGCCTAAATTACAAAAGAATGTGCAATTGTAGACAAGAGTACTTACAAAAAACACATATAATTTTATAATGTTTATAGTTCGTCTTCTATATAGTCAAAAATCATATTAAAAAGGTGGTTTCGCGTATTCCCGCCATAGATTCCATGATTCTTATTTGGATAGATAAACAAGTCAAATTGTTTGTTGGCTTTTACTAAGGCTGAAATCATCTCCATGCTATTCTGATAATGCACGTTGTCGTCAGCAGAACCATGAATTAAGAAATATTTTCCTTGTAAGTCTTTGACATAATTAATCGGAGAATTTTCGTCATAGCCTTTTGCGTTTTCTTGGGGTGTTCTCAAAAAGCGCTCGGTGTAAATGTTATCATAATAACGCCAATTTGTAACTGGCGCAACCGCAATCCCGACTTTGAATAGGCCGTTACCTTTCGTCATGGCGAGCGAAGACATAAAACCACCATAACTCCAACCCATGATACCTAAACGCTTCGGATCAACATCTAGGCGCTCTGCAAAAACTTTTGTTGCCGCAAGCACATCTTCGATTTCAAGCTTGCCCAATTGTAAATAGGTAGCTTTTTTAAATGCGGCACCCCTAAATTGCGTTCCCCTTGGATCAATGCTCAAAACCATGTAGCCTTGCTGTGCCAACAATTGATGAAAAAAGTAATCATTGCCATCCCAAGCGTCAAGCACTTCGTTGTGCCCAGGTCCACCGTATACATTGACAAATACTGGGTATTTTTTATTTGGGTCATAGTTCAAAGGTAAAATGAGTGAGGCATTTAACTCTACCTCAGTAGTTTGAATCTTGAGAAAGGTTCTTGGGTTGAGTTTTTCATTTTTCATCTTTGCCGACAAAGCTGCGTTGTCTTCTAAAACACGAATAAGTTGCCCATTAGTAGCTCGCAATACACTCACCGGAGGCGTATTGGCAGTAGAATAGGTATGAATGAAATACTTCATGCCATTTAAAAAATCAGCATTGTGGTAACCAATGTCAGGGGTTAGGTTCGTTTTGTTGGAACCATCTAGTTTGATGGAATAAATGGATTTATAAATTGCACCAAGTTCAGCACTTGCAAAATAAAGGGTTTGAGTTGCTTGATCCATGCCTAAAAAAGCAATTACATCCCAAGAGCCGTTTGTTATAGCACGTGCTTTCCCATCAAAACCAATCTGGTAAATATGATTATAGCCCGACTGCTCACTACAGCGCAAAAATGACTGCCCATCAGCAAGTAGCATTAAATTATCATCTACCTCGACATAGGTATCAGATTTTTCTTGATAAATATTCTTTTGAACAAGTTGCTTACCACTGCAGTCAATGAGCCAATAATTCAATTCATTTTGATCTCTATTCATGGTTTGAACCACTAACTGATTGGCCGTCTTTGACCAGTTAAGTCTGGGAATATACTCGTAAGTGCCAAGGTTAATTTGTTGACTTTTTCCGTTGGCAATACTCAGTAAATGAAGGGTAACTTTAGAATTCTGCTCCCCAGCTTTTGGGTATTTATAGGTGTATTGATCTGGATATAATTGTCCATACATCGCCATTTGAAATTCTGGAACCTCGCGTTCGTCAAATTTGAGAAATGCCAGATACTTGCTATCTGGAGACCATCCGTAAGCTTTTGTAATGGCAAATTCTTCTTCGTAAACCCAATCAGTAGTTCCGTTAATGATTTTGTTGCGCTTGCCGTCTTGGGTCATTTTTTGAACCTTTCCTGTATTCAAATCCTTGACAAAAATATCGTTGCCATGTATGTAAGATACCTTTGTGCCATCTGGGCTATATTCAGCTAATGTTTGAGGCGAATGTATTTCGTCTAATGCTACTAATTTTTGAGTTTTGATATCGTATAAAAAGTAAAATGCCTCAAAACTTCTTCGGTAAATGGCTTTTGGAGCTGTCCAAAGTAAAATCTTATCTTCAGTTGCATTGAATTCAAAACTAGCTAAAGATATGGCGTTACCGTTCCAAACTAACTTCTCTTTTGGAACTAAGATTTTTTGTTGATCTTTTCCTTGCGTTACAATTAAATTTGAAACAATAGAACCATCTTCGGAGATGGTCACATAATGTTCACCATCATTCATAGCTTGAATGCTACCTGTTCCTTTCGCTGAGAATTCATAATTCTTCCAAATACGCTCAACGCTTAGATTTTGGGCAAAAAATAATGGTGTAACTGAGCAAAAAAGTAAAAAAAGTAATAGCGTTTTTTTCATATTCAAATATTATGGCTCTAAGATACACAGATTGTACTCAAGCCCGAAAACTGATTTAACTTTTTAATAAAAGAGATTTCATTTTTAAATTTTTCTGATTTCGATAAATTACTTAAATTTGTTTCAGACTTTTTATGACCTCCTTGACGCACGTCTGTTTGCCGAAACCATAAAAAGTTGATACATATCAAAAAAGCTGAATGTCAGTTGATTAATTTCATAACACTCATGAAGCAAGCATTACTCATTATTGGCGCGTTTATTTCTCTAACCGCGTTCGCTCAAAACACCTGTAACGAATTATTCATTTCTGAATATGTTGAAGGTTGGTCAAATAACAAGGCAATCGAAATTTACAATC
>DMUD01000166.1:0-575 GCA_003476475.1 Cytophagales bacterium
AGTAACTGTTGCTCTTTTTCGTTGTCGTTATTTAGAATATGAGCATACAAAACCAATGAAAGGCTGTTGCTTATCATCCACGTGGCTTCGGCCAGTGCCACCCCGTTGGACATTTCGCCCACCGCCTTCGACAAGCCAAACCAAAACAGCACATAGTAGCTAACCCGGTAATTGATGGTTTGGACGATGGTACTAAAATAGGTGCCCGAACCAAAACGAACCATGTCGCGCAAGGTTTGCCTAAGCTCGACCAAGCCAATACTTGAATAAAAACGCATGGATTGAAAGATGGAAACAGTGTAAGTGCCCAACGACGAATAAAAAAAGCCTTCCACAAACACTTCCAATGTTTTCAAGCCACAGCATTCAAAGAAAAAATATACATAGGCAAGGTTGAGCAAAGGCTGAAGGGCAGTGCCTATGTTGTACTGCAACAGGGAGTTGCGCCCTACCAACACCATGTGGTGCACCGAGGTAAAGGATTGAAGCAAAGCCGCCCCAAACAACCAAAATGTGTAGGGGCTAGGGTGAAACCAATGCAACACGAAAATGCCCAAAATACTCACCAAAACCGA
>DMUD01000166.1:775-12039 GCA_003476475.1 Cytophagales bacterium
GTAAAGGACTGAAGCAGGGCCGCCCCAAACAACCAAAGCGAATAGGGACTGGGGTGAAACCAATGCAACATAAAAATGCCCAAAATACTCACCAAAACCGACCAGCCATAGGCGATAAAACTAAGCGTGAAAAGGTCTTTTTGGGGCACATAATACGACATGGCACTGCCCGCCACAATGCCCGTAAAAAGCAAGACAAGCACAAAGTCGGTCATGAAAAGACTCATTTCTCCGCGCCCAACACTACCCAATTGCTTGGAAACCAAGACCACAAGTAAAAAATTGGCCAAAACTATGATGGCCTTATAGGCAAAAGTGCTGGAGATTTTGCTAATCATGATATAGTTTTTCGACGAATCGAAGGAGATTAGGTGAAATTAATTTCCAGTTATAACGGCTGTTGTAAAAGGATTTAGCCTGTTCGCAATGGCGCTTGTACACTTGTGGCTGAAACACATATTTCGCAATGGCCTCCGAAACTTCTTGGCTGTTCGAAGCATCGACCAAGTGGCCAAATTCGCTAATTTGAGGCACTTCATTTACAATGGCTTTCAAACGGGTGTAAATGACAGGTTTGCTGCTGGCCATATAGTAAAATATTTTTATGGGTAAGCTATTGTTATTCTCCCAGTTTGCTTTTCGCAAATCGAAACAAATGTCCATTTCCCCTATTTTTTCACAAAACTCTAATAGTGGCAATTTGGGGTATAACGTTACCTTGACATTTTTTAGTGCCGCCAACTTTGTTTCGAATTGGGTTTTGAAAGCCTCGTTTTCGAACCAAACCACCATGAGCAATCGCAGGCGAACAGAAGGGTGCGTTTTGGAAAAAAAATGCACCGCTTCCAAAAAACGAAACATCCCCCTCTCCTCATTTACAATACCGGTATATCCCAAAACCCACTCGTCGTTTTCGGATTTAGGTACAAACATATTTTGAACAAAAAGCTCATTTTCGGGATAATAGCCAACTACGGTCGATTTTTTGAATGGAAACAAAAAGCGGTAAGGAAAACGCTTGGCCATTTCGCCATACACAAAAGCATTGGCCAACATGGCTGAAAATAAATTGAAGCAAGCCAACACCAAACCCTGCCAACATCTTTTCAAAAAATTTGGATACTTTCTAAGCTGTGTTTGCGAAGGATGCCATTCGGTGATGTCGTAAATGAGTTTCACCTTCTTGCCAGCATTTGTTTTGTATAGATAGCCTGCCAAAGTAGGCAAAGGCTCTTGGCTCAAGACAATGTCGGGCTTGTGGAATGTTAACTTTTGGCGAAAAATACGAATTTTGGCCGAAGGACGCATAAAGTTTCCTTCAAACGAATCCCACACTATGCCGTTTTCTTCTTTTTGCAAAAATTCGGTAGCACACAGTATCGTGACACGATGGCCCGCCTGGGCAAACGTTTTGGCAAAATGATGGTAAAGCCGCTCATCTAGGGGCTCGTGTGCCGAACTCAACAGGCAAATAGACAAAGCAGGCTTGCTCATGGCTAAAAAAACGCTTGCGCAAAAAACAGCATAATTTACCACAATCTTGCGCATTTGCCTCAACTTAGCACGAAGCAGCCAAGCGTATAATCTTTGCGTTTAATAAATTTGTAGCATATTTAGCTTGTCTTATGCAAAAACAGAGCCTTCAACTTGCACAACAGCAAAAGCTAACACCGCAACAAATACAGTACATAAAGTTGTTGCAGATTCCTACTGCCGAACTGGATGCCCGAATAGAGGAAGAATTGGAGGCCAATCCTGCTTTGGAAGAAGGCGAAGAGCTGCCCGAAAAACAAGAAACCGACGAGACAGAAGACTATGCCAACGAAGCATCGGAAGAGTTGGACGATAACTTTGAAAAAAAAAATACAGACGACGAGTTCGACGCATCTGACTATGCCGACGATGATTTTTCGGGTTATAAAATGCAGGGCGACTTTTACGAACAAGAAGAATACGACGCGCCCTTGGCCTCTACCACCAACTTGTATGAATCGCTTTTGAACCAACTGGAGTTTCTGAACCTGAGCGAAAGGAAAAACACCATTGCCAAACACCTGATAGGAAGCATTGAAAACGATGGCTACATTCGGCGCGATTTGTATGCCATTGCCAACGACCTGGCTTTTACCCAAGACTTCGAAACCGACGAAGACGAGATAGAAGAAGTGTTGTTCAAGATTCAGGAATTTGACCCTGCCGGCATCGGCGCCCGCGACTTGGCCGAATGTTTGTACCTACAACTGGTGCGCAAAGACGAATTGGAAGCCGAAGTATCGCACGCCAAAAGCATCGTAAAAGAATATTTTGAAGAATTTAGCAAAAAACAATACGAACGCATCAAACAGCGACTGGGCATAGGCGATGAAGAATTGAAAAAAGCCATAGACCTTATCACACACCTAAATCCGAAACCTGGCGACAGCAGCGCGGGCGAAGTAAAGTCGCAATACCTCATTCCCGATTTTATCTTGGTAAACACGGGCAACAAACTGGAAGTGGTTCTAAACTCGAAAAACGCGCCCGAGTTGAGGGTAAGTTCCGCCTACCGCGAAATGTTTGAAACCTACGACAAAAGCACCAAGAAAGACAAAAAAATGCGCGAGGCTGTCACTTTTGTGAAACAAAAACTGGACTCGGCCAAATGGTTTATCAACGCCATTCAGCAACGACAACAAACCTTGCTGAAGACCATGAATGCCATATTGAAAGCGCAATACGACTATTTTTTGGAGGGCGAAGAAAGCAAACTAAAACCGATGGTGCTGAAAGATGTAGCCAGCGTGGTCGATTTGGACATCTCTACCGTTTCGCGCATTGCCAGCAACAAGTCGGTACAAACCGATTTCGGTGTCATTCCACTCAAATTCTTCTTTTCTGAAGGAATATCGACCGACTCCGGCGAAGACGTCAGCTCGCGCGAGGTAAAAAGCGTTATCAAAGAAATGATAGAGGCCGAAGAAAAATCGAAGCCCTTGGCCGACGAAAAACTGGAAGAAATGCTAAATGAAAAAGGCTACAACATAGCCCGACGCACAGTGGCCAAATACCGCGAGCAAATGGGCATACCAGTGGCAAGGCTTCGCAAAAAACTTTGAGAAATAGTTCCTTAACTTTACCACATGTCAAGTTTCGATTTACAAATCATTTTAGCGGGATTTTTGGTGGCACTGCCCTGCGCGCTGCTCGGTACTTTTTTGGTGCTGCGCAAAATGGTAATGTTGGGCGATGCCATTTCCCACGCCGTGCTTCCGGGCATTGTCATTGCGTTCCTTTTTTCGGGCGAACGCAATTCAGGCGTGATGTTGGTGGGTGCTTGTGTCATGGGGCTTTTCAGCACTTTTCTTATCGAATATTTACACAAAAAAGGAGGCCTACAGTCCGATGCTTCCATTGGCGTTACCTTCACGGCTTTTTTTGCTTTGGGTATTATTTTGATTTCCGTTTTGGCCGGCCAAGTAGATTTGGATCAAGACTGCGTATTGTATGGTGAAATTGCCTATGTGCCCTTAGACCTTTGGATTACAGAAAGTGGCACCAACTTGGGGCCACGTATTGTGTGGAACATGTCTATTATTTCAGTTTTGGTCATTCTTTTTCTGTTTTTGTTTTACAAAGAACTTACTGTCAATACTTTTGATTCATCTTTTGCGGCAGTAGCAGGCATTTCGGCCACGCTATGGCATTATGCGCTCATGAGCATGGTCACCGTTGTCACCATCACATCTTTCGAGGCAGTGGGGGCTATATTGGTCATTGCTTTTTTGGTTGGTCCGGCAGCAACCGCCTATTTGCTTACCACCAAGCTGAAAAATATGCTTTGGCTTTCGGTCTTGCTTGGATTTACGGCTACCGTATTGGGATATTTGCTTGCTTCCTACACGCAAGGTTCGGTGGCAGGTGCTATTTCAATTGCCATCGGGCTACAGTTTGTAGTGGTGATATTTTGGCAGAATATGCGAAAAAATGCTGCCAATAAGTCGGCAAGCATTTCAACTCCCTCTTTTTGACAACAGTAGCAGTCCTGCAAAAGTCAAAGCCCCGTTCAACAAAAGTATTTCAAACCCAAACTTGTAACCCCCCAACCATTCTACCGAGTTTAGATTAAGGATGTAACACAAAATGGGCGACAGAACACAAATAAAAGGCACTAAATAGTCGCTTGAAAGCACCCTTTTGGTAAAAAGTCCAAAAAAGAACAAGCCCAACAAAGGTCCATAAGTATAGCCCGCAGCCTTGAAAACCGAATTTACCACCGAGTCGTCGTTCAGTAATTTGAACAAAACAATGACCAAAAGGAGCAGAAAAGAAAAGCCCACATGTACCCAATTTTTCAACATCAGCTTGCGAGACTCGCTTTTTATCTGACGAAAATTCAAAAAATCGACGCAGAAAGAAGTGGTGAGCGAGGCCAGGGCCGAATCGGCACTGGCATAAGAAGATGCCGTGATGCCCAAAAGAAAAAACACCCCCGCCAAGGTGCCAAAATGATTGAGTGCCAGCATGGGATACAATTCGTCGCTACGGGCGGGCAAGGCCAACCCTTTAGCCCCCGCATACATGTACAACAATGCCCCCAAAGCCAAAAACAATAGGTTGACAAACACCAAAATGACACAGAACCAAAACATGTTCTTTTGGGCATCGCCTATGTGCTTGCATGTGAGGTTTTTTTGCATCAAATCTTGGTCAAGACCGGTCATGACAATGGCTATAAAAGCCCCCGACACAAATTGCTTCAGAAAGAAATTATCGGCCTTTGGATCCCAAAAAAAGATTTGAGAAAAAGGGCTTTCGGATACGGCCTTGGGCATTTCCCACAAAGAGAGGTGCAATTCGCCCGAAATAAGTACCACGCTGATAACCAAGGCACTAATTAAAAAAATGGTTTGAAAGGTATCGGTCCAAATGATGGTTTTGATACCACCCTTGAAGGTGTAAATCCAAATGAGCACAATGGTGATAAAAACCGTAACAAAAAAAGGCACCTTCCAAGCGTTGAAAATGCCTATTTGCAATACTTCGGCTGCCAAAAACAAACGAAATGCCGAACCCACCGTACGCGACAAAAGAAAAAATGCAGCCCCCGTTTTGTATGACCAATGCCCGAGCCTTTGTTCCAAATAGCCGTAGATAGAAATTAAATTCATTCGATAGTAAATGGGCATAAGTACGGTAGCGATGAAAAAATAGCCTACCAAGTAGCCTAGCACCAACTGAAAATAGCCAAATTGATTCAACTGGCCTGTGGCCTTGTTTACCGCCCCTACTGCGCCCGGCACCGAAATGAACGTAACGCCCGAAAGCGAGGTACCTATCATGCCAAAGGCCACCAAATACCAGGGCGATTGCCTATTGGCCGTAAAAAAATCGTTGGTATCGGACTTTTTGCCCGTGAGATAGGCAATAAGCAGCAAAGCAGCAAAATAGATACCCAAAATACTTAGAATCAAAATTGGTGACATCACTCGTTTTTTTTGTAAAGAAACGGTATTAAGCCATGTGTTCAAATCCTTTCTTTATATATGCATGGCTTGCTGTTGGAAATTTTACAAGCAAAACTTTATTTTGCAGCAAAAATTTAAAACCCCTAAATATCAACATCCATGGGCAAAGGCGACAAAAAAACCAAGAAAGGCAAGCGTTGGAAAGGTTCGTATGGCAACACTAGGCTACGCAAGAAAAACCAAGCAGTAGCAGCAAAACCCATCACTACCGCTACCGTCCCTTCTAAAAAGAAGTAATCGACAAGATTTTTTAGAAAGAAAAGAAGGTCTGTTTCGAACAGACTTTTTTTATGTCCTAGTTGGACAAATGGCAAGCTTCTATATCCGAAACACACTGACATAAAGCAGTTTTCGTTATATTTGTAAGCCACCCAAAATCAACACAGGCAATGAATCCATCCATCAAAGAACTAGATCAGTCAGAAAATCAACTTCTGGATGTCGAATGTTTCGATTTGGTTGTTTTCAACGACGATGTAAACACCTTCGAACATGTAATCCAAACACTAGTGGAGGTGTGCGGTCATGAAACGCAGCAAGCCGAACAATGCACCTGGCTGATACACTACAAGGGCAAATGCACCGTGAAACATGGTGCTTTCGACGAAATGGCCAGTATGTGCGAGGCCATTTGCAACCGTGGCATTTCGGCCGAAGTTTACTGAAAAATGAATTACCCTTCCAAGCTTGTCGAAGATGCCGTGAACGAAATGGCGAAATTGCCCAGTATTGGCAAAAAGACAGCGTTAAGGCTCATTCTGCATTTGCTGAAACAAAACGAAGTCGCCACCGAATCGTTGGCCGATGCCCTTTTAAAATTGCGCCGTCAAATTTGCTATTGCAAGCAGTGCCATTCTATCGCCGACCAAGAAATATGTTCGGTTTGCAAAAGCCACTCCCGAGAAAAGGAATTGATATGTGTAGTGGAAGACACCAAAGACGTGCTCACGATTGAAAACACCAACCAATACCGCGGTTTGTATCATGTATTGGGAGGTATTATATCGCCCATGCATGGTTCAGGGCCAGACCAATTGAATATCGAAAGCCTTGTGCGCCGCGTGAAGGAAGGAAATGTAAAAGAAGTGATTTTGGCATTGCCCTCTACCATGGACGGCGAGACTACTTCTTTTTATTTGGCCAAAAAACTAAAAGAAAGTGAAGTAAAAGTGACCAGCATTGCGCGCGGCATACCCTTGGGCAGCGATTTGGAGTATATGGACGAACTTACCATAGGCCGCAGCATTTTGCGCCGCACTTCTTACGAATAATCCTAGCGTAAATGATTGTCGTCCTACAAAGAGTAAGCGAAGCCAGTGTTTCTATTCAAGGGAAATTGTTTTCCAAAATAGGTAAAGGCTTGCTTATCCTTTTGGGAATTGGACACCACGACAGTAGCGAAGATGTGGATTGGCTTGTGGGCAAGCTATCTAACATGAGAATATTTTCAGACAAAGAAGGCAAAATGAACCTTTCGCTGAAAGACATAGAAGGCGAGGCATTGGTGGTGAGCCAATTCACCCTTTTGGCCAGTACAAAAAAGGGGAACCGACCTTCTTTTACAGAGGCGGCCAAACCCGAAGTAGCCCTGCCTTTGTACGAGTTATTTGTAAAAAAATGGCAAGAAGAACTGAACAAGCCGGTGAAAACAGGCCAGTTTGCTGCCGACATGCAAATAGCATTGGTTAACGACGGACCCGTTACCATTTATATCGACAGCAAAAACAGAAGCTGATGAATACGGAAGCCAATCCGCAGCTACTCCTCGATTTGGTTAAAATCAAAATGCCATTTGGCAAATACAAAGGCACTTTTTTGTGCGATTTGCCCATTTTTTATTTGGAATGGTTTCAGCGAAAAGGATTTCCAGAGGGCAAATTGGGAACGTTGCTTGCCACCATTTATGAAATAAAACTGAATGGATTGGAGTCACTTTTGGCACCTTTGCGCAAAAAAAATACCATATAAAAACGAAAGAAACTTTTTTAGTTAAAATAGTTTCCTTAGTTTTGAAAAATGTTGATTGCGCAAACTGCCCATACAAGCCAAGCTCAAGAAATTCTGCAAGGAGCCGCCGAATTGTTTTTGCGCTACGGGGTGAAAAGCATCACCATGGACGAGATTGCGCGGCATATTTCAGTTTCTAAAAAAACCATCTACCAACATTTTGCCGACAAAGACGAACTGGTCATCACATTCACACGCATGGTGCTGGAACAACAAAAAAGTGAAATGATACACTTGGAAAACAACGGCACCAACGTAATGGAAAGTCTGCGCGACTTGTCGGAATTTTTGCGGAACAAAGTGTGCAACATCAACCCTAGTTTGCTGTTTGACTTAAAAAAATACTTTCCGCAAGCGTGGAAAACATTTACCGAACACAAAAAGACCTTTCTCAAAGACCACCTAAAAAGATTGTTGGAAAGAGGGATGAAAGAAGGATACTTCAGGGCCAACCTAAACATGAATATTATTTCCAAAATGCGAATTGAACAAGTAGAAATGATATTCAATCCCGATGTGTTTTCAGAAACGGAGTTCAACATTTCGGAAGTGCACATACAATTGTTTCAACATTTTGTGTACGGCATTTGCACACTAAAAGGGCACGAAGAGTTCAACCGCTTGATGAAAGTGGCCGATTAAAATATTGTTATTAAAAAATAGACTAAAATGAGATTTCTAATTGTAGTTGGTGTTTTTTCAGGAATGGGCGTATTTGCCCAAACAAATTCCAAAAATTATTCGCTACCCCAATGCGTAGAATATGCACTTGCCAATAGCACTGCTATAAAAAATGCCACTATCGACGAGTACATTGCCAACGCCAAAGTAGGAGAAGTACGGTCTTTCGGGTTGCCTCAAATCACGGGCAATTTGCAAATATTGGACAATCCGCAACTGCCACGCCAATTTTTATCGGCCAACAACCCAATATTGGCCGGCTTTGGTTTTGCAGGAGGAAAACCAAGTGATGTGGTGGCCATTCCCAACCTTTTCCAGCTTAGAAGTACTTCACAAGCATATCTTTCTGTAAACCAGCTCATTTTCGATGGTTCTTACATTGTGGGACTGCAAGCTGCCAGAACCTATCGTGAATTGGCGAAAAAAGCTACCCAACAATCGCGTGTACAAACCATTCAAAATGTAACGAAAGCCTATTACTTGGTACTCATTACCAACGAAAGACTGAACCTATTGTACAGCAACTTGGCCAAATTAGATACTTCACTAGCACAAGTAAAGGCACTAAACAAAAGTGGTTTTGCTGAAAAAATTGATGTAAGCCGACTGGAGGTGGCCTACAATAACCTACTCTCTGAAAAGGAAAAAATTCTGAATTTGGCCAAAATGAGCCTATTGATGCTCAAATACCAAATGGGTATGCCAATAAACGAGGAGATTGAACTGACCGGCAAAATAAGCGATGAGCAAATAAGTGATATCCCGTCTAAATCTGACATGGCATACTCCAATCGTATCGAATATTCGCTTCTTGAAACACAAAAAAGAGCCCAAAAATTAGATTTAAGAAACAACAAAGTGGCCTATTTGCCCCGCTTGGTTGCCTTTGGGAATATAGGCTACAATACCGCCAATGTGGAAGTAGCCAAGCTCACCAAGAACTACTACGAATACAGTTTTCTGGGACTTTCGATGGTGTTGCCCATTTTCGACGGCTTTGGAAAAATGTACAAGGTGCAACAGTCGAGAGGAAAATTGGAACAGGTAGAAAACAATATGAATTTATTGAAAAACACCATCGACCTACAGGTAACCAATGGCGAAATATCGTTTCAAAACGCCAAAAAATCCCTGGATATACAAAGAAAGAACATGGAATTAGCTGAAGAGGTACAACGCGTTTCGCAACTAAAATACAACCAAGGCATCGGTTCAAGTCTTGAAGTGGTAACCGCCGAAACTTCTTACAAAGAAGCGCAAACCAACTACTATTCTGCTCTTTACGATGCAATAGTGGCCAAAATAGACTTCGATATCGCCCTTGGAAACATAAAATAATATTCCTGTTTAAATAAAAATCTCCTGTTATGAAATTACAAAACCTTTTGCCTTTGTTGTTTTTGTCGATTGTAGCCTGCAAGCCCGACAGCGAAAAAGAATTGGCTTCGTTAAAAGAAGAAAAGTCTAAAATAGAAGCACAACTTGCCGAAATCACTTCCAAAATAAAGGCTTTGGAAAAAAGCTCTGGCAAAAAAACCGTGGTACAAAGAACCGCTTTCGTAGAGGTGGCCACCTTGTCGCCTCAATCGTTCAAACATTACATCGAAATACAAGGCAAAGCCACTACCGACAATAACCTGACCATCTCGCCGCGCATGGGCGGACACATCGCCAACATCTATGTAAAAAAAGGGAGTATGGTAAAAAAGGGTAAACTGTTGGCTTCTATGGATGTTGCAGCCTTATTAAAAGGAAAAGAGGAATTGAAAACCGCGCTCGATTTTGCCAACAATGTGTACGAAAAACAAAAAATGTTGTGGGAGCAAAAAGTAGGCACTGAAATACAGTTTTTACAAGCCAAAAACAACAAAGAAAGTTTGGAAAAGAAAATTGCGACGCTGAACGAACAGATTGCTTTTGGCCAGGTTACAGCTCCTGTTGCAGGTATGGTAGAAGAAGTGTATTCTAGAGAGGGAGAAAATGCAGCCCCTGGTATGCCTATGTTCCGTTTAGTGGGCAAAGGCGAATTCAGGATTTCGGCCGATGTATCGGAAGCCTATGCAGCCCATATCAAGCAAGGCAACGAAGCCGAAGTATTTTTTCCTGACATAAGCAAAAATATTCAAACTTCTGTAAAAGTAGTAGGGGACGAAATAAACCCACTGAACAGGACTTTCAACATCGAACTGGCACTTCCAAAATCTTCCTCTTTTATAAAAGCCAACATGATAGCGTATGTAAAAATCAAAGATTACGAAGCCAAAGACCGATTGCAAGTGCCTGTGAGTGTGGTTCAAAAATCGGTAGATGGAAATTTTGTTTTCATAGAGGTAAACGGAAAGGCAACTAAGCGCACCGTAAAAACAGGCAGAGATTTTAATGGTCAAATTGAAATTTTAGATGGCCTGAAAACCGGCGACAAACTAATCGTAACTGGATACCTGGACTTGATAGAAGGACAGCCTTTGGCGCAATCTAAGTTGTGAGTATTGCGTAATGAGTATTGAGAATAAATACATCATTGCAACAAACTGAAAGACTAATAAAAGCCAATTGAATTTAGAGAATAAATTATATCTAAATACTAATACTCGTTACCCAACACTCAAAACGCAAAACTAGTACAATGAAAGAATTCAAAGCCAGTAGCTGGTCTATCGACAATAAAACCACCATTTATGTGTTGGCCCTTTTTATATCAATAGCGGGTTTTTTTGCCTATCAAAAAGCACCTAAAGAGCAATTTCCAGAGATTGTTTTTCCACAGATATACGTGAGTGCGGTGTACCCCGGCACGGCTCCAACCGACATGGAAAATTTGGTCACAAAACCTTTGGAAAAACAAGTAAAGTCTATTTCGGGGGTAAAGAAAGTAAAAAGCAGCTCCTTTCAAGATTTTGCCACGGTTTTGGTCGAATTCAATACTGATGTGAATGTGGCACTGGCCAAACAAAAAGTAAAGGATGCGGTGGACAAGGCCAAGTCGGACCTACCCACTGATTTAACACAACAGCCTAGGGTCATTGAATTAAATATCAGTGACATGCCTATTATGTATGTGAACATTAGCGG
>DMUD01000310.1:0-1975 GCA_003476475.1 Cytophagales bacterium
GAAGTAGAATATGTGATACACTATCAGTTGCCTACCAATGAAAGTGTTTTTGTGCATCGTAATGGGCGTACGGCGCGCATGCATGCCGAAGGAACCGCATATTTTATCTTGCGTCATGACGAACCGCTACCATCTTATTTGGTAGAAAAACCTGAAATAGAGGAACTTCCTGAAGAAACTACATTGCCAGCTCTCACTGAATGGGAAACGCTTTACATTAGCGGTGGAAAAAAAGAAAAAATAAACAAATTCGATATAGTGGGTTTGCTTTTGCAAAAAGGGGGATTACAAAAAGACGAGTTGGGGAAAATTGAGGTTTTAGACCATGTTTCGTATGCAGCCATAAAGCGAGACAAAATACGTGAAGTGATTAAATTGTTGAAAGGGGAGAAGCTAAAGAAAAACCCCATAAAGTTCGACGTAGCTAGATAAATAGCTCGGCAACTAAATAATCTGCTGCTAGCAAAGAAAGACAACTTGTAGTCAGGGCTTTGGTTATCGATTCGCCCACTTCCAACGCACCACCCGATGTCATATATCCATAATAAGCTGAAATAGAAGAAATTAAATATCCAAAAACAAAAGATTTGATGATAGTGACCACTACATTCATATCGCGAAAGCCAGAGCGCAGACCATAGGTAAAATCGGCATCAGAAACCACTTGGGCCACATGTACCCCAATTACTTGGCCGCTAAAAATAGTAAGATACCCCGCCATCACGACCAGCATTGGAAAGGTAATGACACATGCAATAATCTTGGGCAAAGCCAAATAAGACGCCGAATTGATGCCCATTACTTCCAGGGCATCTATTTGTTCGGTAATGCGCATGGTGCCAATCCCGCCTGCAATGGCCGAACCTACCTTGCCCGCCAAAATCAAACAGGTAAGGGTAGGTGCCATCTCCAAAATGGTCATGTCGCGCACAATCGTGCCAATGATGAATTTCGGGACAAATGGACCTGCAAGGTTGGCAGCGGTTTGTATTACCGTAACCGCACCCAAAAACAAAGAAACTACCCCAATAATGAATACTGAACCCACTCCCAAACTAATGCATTCTTCCAAAGTTAATTTTATGTAAATCCTGAATTTTTCCCTGTTTATGAAAAGACTTTTTATAAATAATAGGTAAGAGCCTAAATTCTGTAGCAGTTTCATGCTGTTTTGTTCTTTTTTCTGTTTAAAAAACTAAACTTAGCGATTTAAATGGTCTAGTTGAAATTTGGGTAAAAATAGAGGGTCTTATCGATATGGAAAAAAAATGGATAACAGTGACAGGGGGTACCAAAGGTATAGGGTTTTCCATACTCGAGGCATTCATGCAGGAGGGTTTCAATGCCATAACATGTGCCAGAAATGAGGTAGAACTCGAGAACCTGAAAGTGAGTTTTGGACAACGGTTTCCTAATCAACAACTACAGACCTTTGTTGCCGATCTTTCCAAAAAATCTGATTGCCAGCATTTTGGCGATTTTGTAAAAAATAAAACAGCACGATTAGATGTGCTTGTCAACAACACAGGGTATTTCACTCCTGGCCAAATTCACCAAGAAGAGGAGGGGGTTCTGGAAAAAATGATGGAAACCAATTTGTATAGTGCATATCACACCACACGCACCCTTTTGCCTTTAATGTTATCGCAGAAATCGGGACATGTGTTCAATATATGTTCAATCGCTAGCATTATGCCCTATGCAAATGGCGGTTCTTACAGCATTTCCAAATATGCACTTTTGGGTATGACTAAGGTACTTAGAGAGGAGATGAAGCCACAAGGTATAAGAGTAACGGCCGTGTTGCCAGGTGCCACCCACACTTCTAGCTGGGAGGGGGTGAACTTACCAGAAGAACGATTCATGAAAACATCTGATGTTGCAAAGGCCGTGTTATCGTGTTGGAAACTAAGCGATTGTACGGTCGTGGAAGAAATTATCCTCAGACCACAGTTAGGGGATATATAGCCGAGCT
>DMUD01000310.1:2277-2839 GCA_003476475.1 Cytophagales bacterium
TTAGGGGATATATAGCCGAGCTAACCTCTCCAAATAACTTCTTGTGCCAAAAGGTTTTGAGACATTTTGCGAGCCAAAACAAATAAATAATCGGAAAGGCGATTCAAATAGGGAATTATTAGATTGTGTATATGGCTTATTTCTCGAACTTTCACCACGTTTCTTTCGGCACGGCGACAAACACATCTGGCTATGTGGCAAAAGGCAACTTCGCGATGACCGCCTGGCAAAATAAAATGACGAAGTGGAGGAAGACTTTTGGTCAAATCGTCTATTTCATTTTCTAAGGCAGTAATGTCATTGGTTTTTAATTCGGGAAGGTAATCGGGCATTTTCCCCTCGATAGCTAGTTGCGAGCCCAAATTGAACAAAATGTGTTGTTGTTTGGTCAAAAATTGTTGATATTCATTGTTTATGGAATAAGAAGCCAGTAAACCAATGTACGAGTTTAGCTCGTCGATACTCCCAAATGCTTCTATTCGCTCGTGGGTTTTGGATACTTTTTTACCACCAAGCAGAGAAGTTTCGCCTTCATCACCCGATTTTGTGTAAATTTTCATTT
>DMUD01000072.1 GCA_003476475.1 Cytophagales bacterium
TGCAATCTTGTTCGAACTGCAACGGTTCGGGACAGGTGCGCAGGGTAACCAATACCATTTTAGGGCAAATGATGTCTACCAGCACATGCCCGGTGTGCCACGGAGAAGGCAAGATAGTAAAGGAAAAATGCGGCACTTGTCATGGAGAAGGCGTAACACCTGAAGAAGAGGTAATAACCATAAAAGTACCAGCCGGCGTGGCCGATGGCATGCAACTGAGCATGAGCGGCAAAGGCAATATGCCACCCAGAGGCGGAATGGCCGGCGATTTGATTATTTTAATCGAAGAGGAAGAACATTCTAACCTGAAACGCGAAGGCAACAACATTGTGTATGACCTTCATGTAAACTTTGTAGATGCCGCCCTGGGCACCAGCGTAGAAGTGCCTACCATAGGTGGAAATGTCAAAATTAAAATAGACCCAGGAACGCAAAGTGGCAAAATACTACGCTTGAAAGACAAAGGGATTAAAGACCTAAATTCCTACCAAAAAGGCGACCAGCTTATCTATGTCAATGTTTGGACACCCAAGCATTTAAGCCCACAGGAAAAGGAGATTCTGGAATCTTTGCGCGATTCTCCCAATTTCCATCCCAACCCGGGCAAAGGGGAAAAAAGCTTTTTCGAAAAGGTGAAAGAATTTTTCTAAGATAAACGGGAAGGTGCTAAGCCTAAAAATGTGTCTAATTTCAAGAAAAAGATTTCTATATTTGCAATCCTGTATCAAATCCTATGAAACCATTACCAAACGCTTCTATCATTACCAGAGATGTTATCGAGCTAGCTAAGGAAACAGAAAACGTGTACGAGTCTATCTCCATCATATCAAAAAGAGCGAGACAGATTTCTACCAAATTGAAAGAAGAACTTGGCAGCAAGCTTTCTGAATTTGCCACTAAAGAAGACAATTTGGAAGAAATATTCGAAAACCGCGAGCAAATAGAAATATCCAAATACTACGAGCGCATGCCAAAGCCTTCGATGGTAGCTTTGGAAGAATTCATCGAGAATAAGGTCTATTTCCGCAAGCCCGAGACCGAAGAAGTTTAATCTTATACATGCTGAAGGGAAAAAAAATCCTTTTGGGCATTACGGGTAGTATTGCAGCGTACAAATCAGCAATACTCATTCGTGAACTCGTAAAAAAACAAGCCGAAGTAAAGGTCATAGCCTCTTCTTCGGCTTTTGAATTCATAACCCCCCTCACACTTTCTACTCTTTCAAAAAACCCTGTTTATTCTGAGTTTGTCGATGGCGGCATTTGGAACAATCACGTTGAATTGGGCGAGTGGGCAGATGCATACCTAATTGCCCCAGCCAGTGCCAATACCGTTGCCAAAATGGCAAACGGTGTTTGCGACAATTTGTTGCTAGCCACCTATTTATCTGCCAAATGCCCTGTATTTGTATGTCCGGCCATGGATTTGGACATGTACCAACATCCAACATTTCAGCAAAATCTCAAAAAGCTGCTATCGTTTGGAAATAAGGTCATAGAAGCCAAGTATGGCGAACTGGCAAGCGGCCTAGTAGGGCAAGGGCGCATGGAGGAGCCCGAAATAATTGCGCTAAAACTGGAAGAATTCTTTTCTTCACATTTGCCATTGAAAGGAAAAAACGCCTTGGTAACCGCAGGGCCTACCTACGAAGCCTTGGACCCTGTGCGTTACATAGGCAATCATTCCAGCGGCAAAATGGGCTTTGCTATTGCCGAAAACTTGGCCAAAAAGGGTGCAGAAGTTACACTTATAGCTGGCCCTACGGCACTCAAAACTTCACATCCCAATGTGCGTTTTATAGGCATAACATCGGCTGAAGAAATGTTTGCCCAGGCGTCAAAATATTTTCCTGTGGCCGATATCGCCGTATTTGCAGCCGCAGTGGCCGATTATACTCCCAAAAAACAATCGAAGGAGAAAATAAAAAAAGAAGACGAAACCTTTTCACTAGAACTAGTCAAAACGAAAGATATTGCCAAAGAATTGGGCAAACTCAAAAAGTCACACCAAGTAACCGTTGGTTTTGCTTTGGAAACACAAGACGAGGAACAAAACGCCGTGAAGAAGCTTTTGTCAAAAAATTTGGATTTTATAGTCCTGAATTCTATGGGCGACGAGGGTGCTGGTTTTCAGTACGATACCAACAAAGTGACCATTTTCGACAAGCATAAGCAAAAGACAGCTTATGATTTGAAACCAAAAAACGAAGTAGCTGAAGACATCGTAACCAAAATATTGACATTCATTCCATGAAAAAAATCGCTTTACTATTGGCCTATATTCCCCTTTTTTTTAGTCTTCAGGCACAAGAGCTAAAAGTAAATGTGATTGTCGATTCCGAGCAAATAAAAGAAACCGGAACAGGCAGCTATACCGACAAGACTTTTTTCCGCGATATGCAAGTGCAGATTAGTACCTTTTTGAACACCACCAAATGGACTAAGATTCAGTTCAAACCCGAAGAACGCTTGTCGTGTAATTTGTACATCACCATTAGGGAAGTGCCCTCCCAAAATCAGTTCAAGGGCACGGCACAGTTTCAAAGCTCGCGCCCAGTATATGCGTCTTCTTATGAATCTATATTAATGGATTTCGTAGATACCTACTTTGAATTTGAGTATGCTTTGGGTCAGCAAATGATATACAACGACAACCAGTTTACCTCCAATCTTACTTCGTTACTTGCCTTCTATGCCTATACTGCGCTTGCCCTAGATTTCGACAGCTATGGATATTTGGGAGGCAATCCGTATTTAGAAAAGGCTTTGGAAATAGTAAATACCGCCCAACAACAAAGTTACAAGGGATGGAAAGCATTCGATGGGCAAAACGTGCGCTATTGGTTGAATGAAAATCACAATAACCAACAGTTGATTCAGCTAAGAGAAGCAGTGTACGAATATCACCGACTGGGCTTGGATAATTTTAGTTTCAATGCCGACACTGCACGCACCCATATTTTGGCCTCTATCGGTAAAATTAAAAAAGCATTTGAACTGCGACCTACTAGTGTTTTCATCAAGTCCTTTTTAAATGGCAAGGCCGAAGAATTGGTAAAAATATTTCAACAAGCCAGCCCGGAACAGAAACAACAAGCCTACGATTTGTTGCGCATGATAGATGCTACCAACAACGAGAAATATCTTAAGATTATTTCTGGTTAAACTTCTGCCGTTTCATTTGGTAAAAAAGGAATTTAGTGACTATAACTTTTTCCATATTTCGCTTGTGTCGTCTGCTTTTCCTGTATGCAGCATTTTCCCCCTTTTTTTTCGTACAAGCGCAGCACAAGAAAAAAAACCTTTTTTATGACCGCGAAAAAACCAAACTGCAGGCGGTTTATTATGTTTTGGGGAACAATCAAAATGTAATTGACAGCATATACGAAGAATATTATGACAATGGCCAAGTGCGTTCGAGGGGAAATTACAGAATGAACAAACCCATTGGCCTGTGGGAATATTTTCACGAAAACGGTGCTTTGCGCATGAAAGGGGAAATTCAAGATTTTCAAAACAATGGATATTGGACTTACTATTACGAAAATGGAGCCAAATACATGGAAGGGAATTTGGAAAAGGGGCAAAAAACAGGCAATTGGACTCAATATTACGAAAATGGAAAATTGAAATCGAAAGGAACGTACATACAAAATAATGCCAATGGGCCTTGGTACTATTTTTATGAAGATGGGTCTATCAAAGCGTTCACTTTTTACGAAAAAGGAAAAGGATTTTATAGAGAGTATTACAAGTCGGGTGGAGTAAAGTTGGAGGGTTTGCTTGTGGATGGGAAGAGCGATAGTGTGTGGAATTACTACCACGAAAATGGCAAACTGAAAGCAACTGGTGTGGAGCGTGGCGGTCTCAAAGATGGTTTTTGGAAATTCATGCACGAAACTGGTTTATTGGCCAGCGAAGGGTTATATCTGAACGGTGTTCCCTTTGGTAGCTGGCGGTATTTTCACGAAAATGGTGCTTTGAGCATGGAAGGTTCGCACAAGGATGGGGAAAAAGATGGTTTTTGGAAACTCTATTATCCTACAGGCGAGTTCAAAGCCGAATCCCAATTCAAATTGGGAGAGGGACCTTACAAAGAATACTACGAAAGTGGCAAAATGAAAGTAACTGGATACATCAAAAAAGGGCTGAACGAAGGCTCTTGGGTGTATTATCACGAAGACGGCAGCATTGAGGGCTACTGCGAGTTTGTAAATGGTGAAGGGAAATTTACGGGCTATTACCCAAATGGAATCAAAAAGATGGAAGGTGTAATTCAAAATGGGGTAAAAACTGGCGTGTGGAAATTGTACA
>DMUD01000107.1 GCA_003476475.1 Cytophagales bacterium
TATTCAGCACACCCTTGACTTCGCCTTTGGCTACTTGTTCTCCCGTTCAAGACTTGCTGATTAACCCCGTTCCCACGGGAGTTATTTCTTGGGAAGTGGATAATGGGGCTAGCATCGCCAACAATAACAGCACTTCGAATCAGATAACCAATATGTCGCCAGGGAAAAGGTATACTGTCAAAGTCTTAGTTTCTAGCGGAAATTGTGCTCCCAAATCAGCCACTACGTTAATCGATAGGGCAGGTGAAATTACTCTTGCATTACCCACTTCAACATTAAATACATGTGAGGGAAATACATTGACCTTGACGGCTACAGCAAGTGGGGCAGGAATTGGCACTATTACGGGATACAATTGGTATAAAGTACCTGCTGTTCTATTATCTACCACTAATTCCATAACATATTCAAAACCAGCGGCCGATGCCAGTTCTGACCAAGGGCAATACTATGTGGAAGCCATTAGTAGCAGTTGCCCGACATCGCCCATTCCTTCCAATATATCGACCGTGAAAATCAGTGCAAAGCCCTCAGTACAAGTGTTGACGGGTGATTTGGTGTGTGAAGGCAATGCCGCTAAAGTCATGGTATCCGCTTCGGAACCTAATGTTACGTACCAAGCCATCATCGGAAATACGCCTTTGGGTACGCCCACATTCGGCAACGGGCAAGACCTCACTATCGGGATTGGCGCCAACCGCCTCAGTGTTGGTTTGAATAACATCACAGTAAAAGCCTTGTCGGAAGGTTGTCCAGCCCTTGACTTGGGGCCAGCGGAGGTTCAGGTAGTGGGCAAGCCTGTGGCTCTCATAGGCAATGGAGAACCCACCTTCGAATTGGTTGAACCAAAGCCATTCACTTTGGATGGAACTGGGAGCAGTCCTTCCTCTATTTCATTTGCATGGTTCTCAGACGACGACTTCGCCAATAAATCTATTACAGACGCGTTTTCCTCTAGCACCCAAGCTATGGTGCAAGCCATCAAGACTAAATTCAGATTGTTTGTTACGCTCACCTCTCCTTTGGCCTGTAGAGACACGGCAGAAGTGGAAGTAATCCAGAATATTCGACTGATAGTACCCAATACCTTCACGCCTAACGGCGACGGTAATCACGATATTTTCGAGATATTCAACCTGCAGTATTTTAAAAACGCAACCGTCGAGATATTCAATCAGTGGGGTGAACGAGTGTTTAAAAGTGAACCCGGATATCCAACTCCTTGGGACGGCAAACGTGGTGGACAAGATTTGGCAGAATCAACATATTACTACATGATAGATTTAAAAGAAAAAGGGTTCAATAATCAATCAGGATATCTGACATTAGTGCGTTAATTCTATTGTAAAACTTTGAAAAGCATTAATTTTGAAAAATGAGAAAAAGTTTAATAAATAGCTTAACCGCTAGCTTGATTTTATTCAGTTTTTTAGAAGTAGAGGCACAGCAACAAGGTCAGTACAGCCAATACATGATGAATTATTATTTGTTGAATCCTGCTGTTGCTGGAACAGATGATTTTTTGGATATAAAGTTGGGATATAGAAACCAGTGGACGGGATTCAATGGTGCTCCTCAAAATTTTTATCTTTCTGGCAACTCTCCATTCAATAAAATACATTCAAGGCACGATAAAAAATTCAGTAAAAAAATGGATCGGGCGCATCATGCTATTGGAGGTTTGGCAACAGGTCAAACTTTGGGTGCAATGTCCAATTATACGGCATATATGACCTATTCCTATCATATTCCTTTGAATTTAGAATGGAAAATGTCTTTAGGTGTATCGGCTGGGTTGTTGCAAAATAGTTTGAATCAGGAAAAAGTACAATTTGTAGACAACGTACCCGATGTAGCGGTATCTACTTACAACACTCTAAAACCCGATATGTCTTTTGGTATTTGGTTCTATTCTTCCAAGTTTTTTGGAGGTGTTTCTTCTATGCAGTTGTTTGACAATAAGCTTGGTAATCAAGGAAGATTGAATAGGCATTACTACACAACTGCTGGTTATAAGATAAAGTTGAATAGAGAATTAAGTCTGATACCTTCTTTGCTTTTCAAAACAGTGCCAAATTCGGCTTATCAAGTTGATATTAATGCCAAAATAAAATACTTGAATTTGTTTTGGGGTGGGATTAGTTACCGAAATCAAGATGCTGTAGTGTTTTTAACTGGCATTAACGTCAAAAATTTGGTAGATGTTGGATATTCTTATGATATTACAACCTCCAATATCAGTAAATATGCAAACGGTTCCCACGAAGTAATGCTTGGTTTCAGGTTGAATACTCAAGCAGAAATCGTATCTCCTCACGATTTCTGGTGATATTATGTGTTAAATCAAATACACCAAGTCGTTGTTAGTACGATTCCATATTTTTAGTGCCTTTTCAACTTGGTAAAGTACTTTGTTGCGTAGCACATCTACTGCTTTTTTATACCTCATCAATAATTCTTTTTTAGTAGCCTTTTTTTCGTTGTTTTTTGTAGACAAATCTTTGACTAGGCTTTCTTTTAGTTTGTTCAAACTTAAAAGTCCTCTTTGTACATATTCCCCAATGACGCTTGTGGTATCTTGGTTTTCCATCTGTAAATTTTTGAAGTATCTTTCGCATCCTTCAATGCAATTGAATACCAATTCAGCAAGCCTTTTGTTGCGAGTTTGAATTATCATGGTTCAGAAGTTTGGGCGATTATGCAACACTAAATCACTTCACTTAGTTCCATGTTGTTTTATGTATATGCTATCTCTTCAGATAGTTAGCTCATGAAAAATTACAAATATTTTAATTCTTCTTCAAAGTCACCGCTAAGAATAGGGTAACGGCACCATGTTTTGGGGTCAACATTGAAGTCGTCTAAATGAAAACTAGGAGCAAGACGATCTCTTTTCCATTGGTTTCTTTGCCAAAGACGATAAAACTTTTGTACACTTGTTTTCAGAATTTCCTCATCATATTCGTTGCGTTTTTTTATAGTTTCAAAAACTTGTTTTGTCGACAATTTTTCATGAATAGCCAATTTTTCTATTTGCAGTAAAAGAGCATAAGGCATTAAATCCGATTCATCTGTTTGTTTTGTTTCCAGAGGGCGAAGTTCTGCGGTTGGTATCAGATTATTAACATGTTTTAATGAATTAAATTTAAATTTTTTTTCTGCCCATTTGAGCCAATGTTGAATAAAAGTTTTATCAACTCCAGCGATAGGAGCCAGTCCACCAGCGGTGTCACCATCCATGGTACAATATCCCACATCGCCTTCGCTTCTATTTGAAGTGGAAAGGAGTAATCCATTTTTCATGTTTGCCAACATCCAAATAAATGGTGCGCGAACTCTTGCTTGAATGTTTTGCAAAACCAAATCATCCTTTTCCCAAGTGAGCGAGTAATTGGTTGCTTCCTCCATTTTTTTGGTGTATAGTTTCAGTACATCGTCTATTTGCCAATTGTAAAAAGTGGCTCCAATTTCTTTGGCCAATTCCATTGCTGATAGAAAAGTATTTTGTGAAGAGTTTTCGGTGGCTTGATATGCACAGTGTAAAAGTTGAGATGTAATGTATTCATTATTAGATAATGCATGGTCTGTTTTATTGATTTTTAACCCCAATTTATATAATAAATTTTCTGCATCTATTTCTTCCAAGCCAAAGTCAACCATTTTTCTAACCAAG
>DMUD01000041.1 GCA_003476475.1 Cytophagales bacterium
CCGTCAGCAAAAAATTTGCCATACCATGATTTGTGAAACCACATCCCTTTCGACCAATCTTTTGGCACACCCGTATGTATTATGTTTATAGCTTGTATAATTCCATTAGATGTAGTGATCGTCGAAAAATCAAATCCTTGATTATCTACCCATTGCAATGCCAAATTCATAATTTCCTTTATACCTTCAGTATATGCCATCGCATCATATTCAGCAAAGGTTTTTGGTGCTCTAAAATATCCAAAAACAACATTTTCGTAAACTAAAAGACCTCCTGAAATTTCGTGAAAATATTGTTTCACAGAACCATTGTTTCCATAACCTGTGTAATTATCTCCGTTCATAAAATCAGAAATTTCTGATTTAGGAACAGTTGCAGGTGCATCTGAAAAATCTACCAAAATGGTTAAACCCTTGATGTTTTCTTTTTTATTTAATAAAGGAGCGGGACTATGCTCAATATCCATTCTTTTTTCTACCGTATGGGTTGTAGGAATTTCATTAATTCCTTCCATTCTCATTCTATTGGCTTTTGCTATACTTTGTCTTGCCTCGGTACTAATATCAAGGTGTTTATCAAGATTGATATTAGCAAGTCTCGGATTTTTAAGTATTGCTCCTTCGCAAGGAATACCTGTAGAAACAAATTTTGATTTGTCTTCACTTATTGTGGCATAACAAATCCATCCAGTAGCTTCATCTCTGATTACCGTATAACCTTCAGGTGTTTCTGCCCGAATATAATACTCATCTCCGTATAAATGAACCGTGATTTGTGAGCCATCTGGCTGGATAAATTGATGTGGTTCACCATGATAAGGAACGGCAAAAATTGTTGTAGCACTTATATAGTTTACCAAAATCAATAGTACTGATTTTGGTAAACTATATTTAATTTTTATAATAAAATTATAATTTGTTTTAAACAGAACGTTGCAACTAAACAAGTTTTTAAAAAAATTTATTGGTGAGTTCATTTAAACATACTGTTTAAAAATTTTATAATTTTAACGAAACGTTCTATTGTTTGAAAATCTTTTTAGAAACTTTGGCACCTACTTCATTTTCGATATTTAATATATATAATCCTTTAGACAAGGTTTCTGTTGAGATGGAAATCGTATTATTCCCATGGCTTACATGATGGTATTGGTTATACATTACACTACCCTCACTTGATATTACCCTCACGGTAAGCTTATCATTTTTAAAAGAAGGATATTCAACAAATACATAGTCATTTGATGGGTTTGGGTATAATTTAAATGTATTATTTTCTAATTGCTCTCCCACCCCAGTCGTTAGGTTGTCATTAAAATATAATGAAGTTGAAGGTTCGCCACAAATAAGAATATCTTTTTTATTATCCCCATTAAAATCTGCCACTACGGACCTAGAATAAACAACTCCACTTAAAGGCGTACCATTAGAAAATTGATTTAATCCTAAATTTTCATAAACAGTAGCCATATTTTTAGAACCCCCAAAACCACTAGAAGACAGCCCTGTTATAAGTACATCGTTATCTCCATCACTGTCAAAATCTGCAAACTGCACATCACCAGCTGCAACTCCAACAAAATGTGTATTAGACGATTTTACAAATAATCCAGAACCATTGTTTAGGTACAAATTAACATCTCTGAGACTCGTATTCATACCTGTCGCAATAATTAAATCGAGGTCTCCGTCTTTGTCTGAGTCTCCCACTTCAATGTCTCCCATAAAAGACCCTTCAGATATATTATTAGAAGAAAGTGTATAATCGCCAAGTCCATTATTCAAATACAAATTGGTAAATGCTGATGTATTACTTCCTGAAACAAAAAAATCTAAATCTTGGTCATTATCACAATCTAAAAACGCAACATTCCCTGATTTTGTAAGTGCAGGTAAATTGGCTGTAGTTTTTAAAACAAATTGGGCCGATCCCACATTTCTATAAAGTTCTACAAAAGGATTTGAATTACGATACCCAGTGATAATGATATCTAAATCTTGGTCATTGTCAATATCGCCAAACTCAAAGTCGCCCTCTGAACAAATGGGCAAACCATGACTTTCTTTTTGAGTAAAATTACCATTACCATCATTCAGATAAAGTAAAGCATAATGCATTGGTTGCCAATCACGCCCTGTATAAAACAAATCCAAATCGCCATCGCCATCTAGGTCGGCAAAATCAGCATGAGCCAAATCAAGACCAACAAAGGATGTATTAGTTTTTCTGGTAAAATTTCCATTACCGTCATTCAGATAAAGAGCTGCATCGAAATTAGGCCTATTTCCTGAAATAAATACATCCACATCTCCATCTTCATCCACATCTCCTTCGGCTACAGTACCATTTCGAGTTGCAATATTAATAAAAGATTGATTCGATTTTGTGAAACTCAAATTCTGAGAAAAAGCTGTTGTAATAGCTCCAAATACAAGTACGCTTAGTGTAATTTTTTTCATTGCTTTTATAATTTAAATTTTATTCTAGAAACTAAAAGAAGGTAACTATTCCACTGACCTACGCACTAACCAAAATCAACAAATTAAGAAAGTAACTGCCAAACTCTTTAATCAAAAATCCCCCATATTTGGTACTTCTATTTTAGATGTAGGATTGCACAAATACATTTTCCAAAAATTTAATTTCTTCTAACATAAATCAATTAATCTTATTTAGAGTTTGTTTCTACACAAAAACGAAATAGTAGAGAAAATGGCTTTTTACAGAGTCCGCAAACGCCATTCGGGAGGATAATAATTGTTTATACGACTGGGTAACTTCTTGAACCAACCCAATGGAAGTCCTTCATACGTACCCAAGTGTGTGCCTAAATTACATTCGAGATGCAGGTCTTTTTTTGCCAAATATAGCAAAGCTTCTTCAAACGAAAATTTAGCAGATTGAAAGGCCGCTTGGTTTAAATAGATGCTATTAGCAAAAGGAGGTAACGGATTAATATCCTTTCCCTTTACCTGACAAATTTCAGAACCTGTGTATAAAACTGTAAGTTTTCTGGATAAATACTCAATTTCAGGATAAAAATGGACAGGCAACAAGTTCACGATTCCATTGGGTTGTTTCAAGCAAAAATGCTCTGATTCCAAAAACCAATGAGCAATTTCGCCCCCCAACTCTTTGGAAAGCTTTAGAAAATAAGGATGCTTTACATGCAAGCGAGGCTCTTGATATGATTCTTCTCTTTTTTGAAGAACAGAAATGAAAAAACCTTCAGACAATGTCTTGTGCGGATAAAAACGATAAGTAGTAAAATGAGGATGAAATTCAGAAACAATATTCCAATCGTTTTCGATTTCTAAACGAACAGAATCACATTCGAAATTATTGACAATCCATTGAAGGTTCTCTTCGTTTTCTAAGGTATTATATGTGCATGTGCTGTACACCAAATACCCACCAGGACGAATACAGGGCCAAATGTCTTCTAAAATTCGCTTCTGCCTTGAAGCACAAAATTCTACATGCTTTTCAGACCATTCGTTTACCGAATCGGGCAGTTTTCGAAAAAGTCCTTCACCCGAACATGGCGCATCTACTACTACTACATCAAAAAAACTACCCAATTGAGAAAAATGGGAGGGGTCATTGTGGGTGAGCACGACATTAGGCAATCCCCATTTTATGAGATTTTCCTTCAATATATTAAAGCGCGCACGCACTACTTCGTTAGAAACCAAAAGCCCATTATCATTCAATATTGTAGCCAAATGAGTGCTTTTTCCACCTGGGGCAGCACAAAGATCTAAGACTATTGGCTTATCGATTTTGGCCAATAGTTGTTCGACCAAATGGGCTACAAAAATAGAACCAGCCTCTTGCACATAGTAAGCACCACCATGCCAAAAAGGGTCATGTGAAAAATTAGGGCGATTAGCCAAATAGAGAGCCTCATTACACCATCCCAAAGAAGTTCCCTTCAACCTATCTATCTCTTTAAAAGGATTGTAGCGAATACTTGTCGGTGAAGGTAGTTTCATGCCTTGCAGGAACAAATCATACTCCTTTCCTAAAAGGGACTGCATTTGGGAAAGGAAAGACTGGGGGAAAAGCATGTAAAAAGACTAAAGAAGACGGTTCCCTTATTTGTTGATAGCCACCTTGCGTAAAATATTGTCTACCAATTGGCGCGAACTAACTCCATCGGCTTCTGCTTCATAATTCAAAATAATGCGGTGATTCAATACATCTTTGGCCACCTCTTGAATATCTTCGGGCAATACAAAATCGCGTTCGTTCAAAAAGGCCATAGCTTTAGCAGCCAAATTCAAATTGATACTAGCCCTAGGCGAAACACCAAATTGAATATACTCAGCTTCTTCTTTCAAACCATATTCCAAAGGGTTACGAGTGGCAAAAACCAATTCTATAATATATTGTTCAAGAGATTCAGAAATAGAAACTCTATTTATTTCGTTTTTGATGTCAAAAATATCTTGCTTGGTCAACACTTTAGACACTTTCGCATCGAAAGTCATGTTGGACATACGGCGCATCACTTCCAACTCTTCTTGTTTATTCAAATAGCTCACATACAATTTCATCATAAAGCGATCCACTTGCGCTTCGGGAAGAGGATAAGTTCCTTCCTGTTCTACCGGATTCTGAGTGGCAAGCACAAGAAATGGCTTGTCGAGCTTGAAGGTAGTTTCGCCTATCGTTACTTGTTTTTCCTGCATCGATTCTAAAAGAGCAGACTGTACCTTGGCTGGAGAACGGTTTATTTCATCAGCAAGTACAATATTGGCGAAGATTGGTCCTTTTTTTACCTCGAATCCTCCTTCCTTTTGGTTGTATATCATAGTGCCGATAAGGTCGGCAGGAAGTAAGTCGGGGGTAAACTGAATACGATGAAAATCCAAGTCTAGAACCTTAGCCAAGGTATTTATTGTCAATGTCTTGGCTAAACCAGGAACGCCCTCCAAAAGAATGTGTCCGTTAGTAAATAATCCAATTAGCAAACGGTTAATCATATAATCTTGACCAACCACCACTTTACCTACCTCAAAAATGACTTGCTTAATCTTTTCTTGGTGAAACCTTATTTGTTCCTCTTGACTTACATGTGCATTAATCATACTCTAGAAATAAATAAAAATCCAAATTTAAGAAATATGTACACTGCAAAACTAACCTAACCAGTGAAAAGACAAAATGCAATTCACAATCTCATAAAAATAGCCATTGGATTTAACCAATGGCTATTTTTATGAGATGAATCTAATAAGGTTAACCCTACTTTTTGAAATATTTTC
>DMUD01000256.1 GCA_003476475.1 Cytophagales bacterium
AGAGCGCTTGCATGGCATGCAAGAGGCCACCGGTTCGAATCCGGTATTCTCCACTCCCTATAAAACCCCTCTTTATTTGAAATAGAGAGGGGTTTTTAATTATAGGATTTTTTTGTTCAATTCTTGGTTGAATAGTTATAAAAAACTTGGGTACTAGTTTGAAATTGGCTATGAAAGCGATGAGTGGATGGTAGTCTCTCTTTTACGGCCTTCTTTGTAGCCGTAGCGGCGTCATTACCGAACGCCATATTTTGTCGTAGTGGTGTTGTATATTGCTTTAAAAAACCACATCGTATGTTAGACCATTACCGAACCGAAGTAATTCGAATGGCCAACGGCATGAGAGACATGTACGCCGAGCTATTCAATTTGACATTGGCTTTGGCGTTTCAAGGAGACTTGAAAGAAGTGGAAGAAGCGTTTGAAGTAGGCGATGTTTTTTCTTTTCAATTGGAACATTTGGAAGGTTCAGACGACTCGAATCAGGAAGCGGCTGTTCGATTGCTCAAAACCATTGCACGCACAGCCGATTATCTAGTTGAAAAAAACGACATCAGCCAAGAAGAACTCGACGCAAACAAATCGGAATATGAAGACCCCGATGGTTTATTGTTCGATGGTTCGGAATAAAAATTCAACACCCTCTCTCACCACAAACTAAAATGAACGAAGCAAATGCTGTACAAAGAAAGTTACGAAAGAAAATGGACCAACGAACGATTCCGAAAAGACATGTGGATCATATGCATGAATGCCAAAAGAAACAATTATCATGGGCTCTCACTCGAGGAATGGTTGGCTCAGGTTGAAATTCCGATAGAAGAATACGAAAAACTGATTGAGGATTATGGAGAAAGTGGTGACTGAATTCTATTGTATTAATATAATTTTATGTATTATCTCGCTTCTAAACCCATTTTCTTGCCCAATGTCAACACATAAACCAAACTTTCTTCTGAGGTGTTTTTTAATTTGCCTTCTAAAATTGCCTCGCGTAAGGCATATTTAAGTTTGCCCACCTCGGGCCCTGGGTTTAGCCCAAACGTTTTCATAATATCTTCACCTGTAAAAACTGGCTGAAAGTTGCGCAACTGGTCACGCTCCTCGACTTCTTTCATCAAAATCTCCACTTTGTCGAAATTGGCCAAATAGCGGGCTTTCTTTTCATTGTTTTTGGAAGTGATGTCGGCACGACACAAGGTCATCAAGGCTTCCACATCTTCGCCAGCCTCAACCAACAAGCGCCGAATGGCTGTGTCGGTTACGCCCTCCTTGGCCAGCGCAATAGGACGCAAATGCAAGCGCACCAATTTTTGCACAAAGCGCATTTTCTCGTTCATCGGCAACTTCAATCGGGCAAAAATTTTGGGTGTCATCCTGGCCCCCAGTTCCTCGTGCCCGTGAAATGTCCAGCCATGGTTGGGCTCGAAGCGTTTGGTGGCAGGTTTGGCAATGTCGTGCATAATGGCCG
The DNA here is from genome assembly GCA_003476475.1 of Cytophagales bacterium. GTDB lineage: Bacteria > Bacteroidota > Bacteroidia > Cytophagales > UBA9547 > UBA9547. The sequence goes on from DMUD01000256.1 coordinate 1,472, forward strand.
CCCAGCGCAACCACAGGTCTTTCGAACGCTGGCACACATTGTCCAACACTTTTAAAGTATGGTAAAAATTGTCTTTATGCCCTTTGCCGTCTTTCTCTTCGGCACCTTGCAGTTCGGCCATTTCAGGAAAAATGATGGCCAGCAAGCCGCTCTGAAACAAAAGATTGAAGCCATAGGAAGGCTTGTCGCACAATACAATTTTATTCACTTCGTCGATGATGCGTTCTTTCGACACAATCTCGATACGCTCCTTGTGGTCGATGATGGCCTGAAAAGTGTCGGGGTCTATGTCGAAACCCAATTGGCAGGCAAATCGAATGGCGCGCATCATGCGCAGGGGGTCGTCGGAAAAAGTGATACCAGGAGCAAGTGGCGTTTTCAGCAACTTTTCCTTTAAATGTTGCATGCCTCCAAACGGATCGACCAATTTACCCCAAGTGGCCTTGTTCAAACTGATAGCCAAGGCATTGATGGTAAAATCTCGGCGATTTTGGTCGTCTTCCAAAGTCCCATCTTCTACTATCGGTTTGCGCGAATGGCGCTGATACGATTCTTTTCTCGCCCCCACAAACTCTACTTCCCAACCTGGTATTTTGACCATGGCGGTACCAAAGTTTTTGAAATGGGCCACTTCGGCTTCACCGCCATAAAAAGCAGCAAAACGCTCGGCAAGGTCGGTACCGCTGCCCAAACACACAATGTCTATGTCTTTGCAAGGTCGTTTTAACAACATGTCGCGCACATAGCCACCAATAAGATAGGCCTCCACACCCGCTTGCTCTACCACGCGTCGAATGTGCTCAAAAACCTCGGTGTTTTCTAATTCAGAAGAAAGATTCAAAACCGTGAAATATTTGTCAAAATTAGGCAAAGAGTTGTTGAGTTTCACCAATGGCTTTTTTTACTTTTACACACTTTTGTTCCCATGTCCAACAAAGAAATAGCCAAGTTATTCAAAATCACGGCCTCCCTATTGGAGTTGCATGACGAAAACCCTTTCAAAATCAGGGCTTACAGCGGTGCTGTTTTTTCTATCGAAAAAATGGAGCAAGACATTGGAAGCCTTCAACCCCAAGAACTTGAAAAGGTAGAGGGCTTGGGCAAGAGTATAGCTGGAAAAATAGCCGAAATACAAGAAAATGGGTCTTTTGCTGAATTGGACAAACTCTTGAACGAAACGCCAAAAGGGGTGGTACAAATGCTGAAAATAAAAGGCATAGGGCCCAAAAAAGTGAAAACTATTTGGAAAGAAGCGGGCATCGAAACGGTTGAGGGACTTTCTGTAGCCTGCGAAGAAAATAAAATTGCCAAAATCAAAGGTTTTGGCGAAAAAACACAGCAAACCATCCTAGAAAACATTGTCTTCCTGCTTCAACAAGAAGGGCGTTTCTTTTATGCCGAAATAGAACCTTTGGCATTGGAAATCCAAAAAGAACTCGAAAAAACCACCCTCACATTTTCCTTGAGCGGACAAGCAAGAAGATTTTTGGAAACTGAAGAACTATTGCAATTTTTAGTGGCAAGCGACGATTCATTGGCTGTTTTTGCCTTGTTCGACAACCTTTCTTTTTTGCAAAAAACCGAGAAAGAATGTAGCCCCAATGCTTGGCGCGGAAAGGCTTTACAATCTGGTATCAAAGTCGAAATAAAAATTTGTTCGCCCGCGCAATTTGGTAGCAAGCTTATTCTAGATTCGTCGGGAGAAGGTCACTTGGAAAAAGTGGTTGCCGAAAACCAAACTTTGGCGCAATATTTTCGAAAGCACCACTTTTCGAACGAAAAAGAAGCCTACCTATCTTTGGGAATGCCTGTTTTTCTCCCCGAACTCAGAGAAGGCCTTATTGAATTTAAAAATGAAAACGAGGTATCTCAGTTTTCAAATCCTGAATTAATCCGCTACCAAGACCTGAAAGGCACGTTGCACAACCACACCAAATACTCGGACGGTGAAAATACGCTGCTGGAAATGGCCCAAAAATGCCTAGAAATGGGCTTGCAGTATTTTGGCATAGCCGACCACAGCAAATCGGCTCAATATGCCAATGGATTGTATGAAAAAGATGTGTTGCGTCAGCATGCCGAAATAGAGGAATTGAACAAGCAATTGGCACCTTTCAAAATTCTGAAAGGGATAGAATCGGATATTTTGGGCGATGGCTCGCTAGACTACGAACAAGACATTTTGAAAAGTTTTGATTATGTGGTGGCTTCCGTTCATTCGGGACTGGGTATGGACGAAACAAGGGCAAATGCACGCCTCGTAAAAGCCATCGAAAATCCCTACACCACCATTTTGGGGCACCCTACCGGCCGCTTGCTTTTACGCCGCCAAGGCTACCCCATCGACCACCGAAAAATAATAGATGCCTGTGTGGCCAATGGTGTAGTAATTGAAATCAATGCTAGCCCTTATCGTTTGGACCTGGATTGGCGATGGATTCCATACGCTTTGGAAAAAGGGGCTATGCTTAGCATCAATCCCGATGCGCACGACCTAGAAGGTTTGCACGACATGTATTACGGTACTCTAGTAGCACGAAAAGGGGGGTTGACGATTAAAAATTGCCTAAATGCGATGGGCTTGAAGGAATTGGAAACTTATTTGAATAAAATCAGGTCTT
>DMUD01000134.1 GCA_003476475.1 Cytophagales bacterium
TGAAAGGTGGGTAACCCAAAGGGTCAACCCCAAAACACCTGCCGCAAAAATAAATTGAAGTAAGATGGGTAAATAATCAATGGGTAAATACTCTTTTTCCATAACCAGTTTAAAGGCATTAAATGGCAAATGTAATGTTCGAATGACTCAAATACAAACATGCCAATGAATAAACAAGGCACTTGACAGTTAAATGCGTGGACATAACTTGAATAATGAAAAATCGAAGATTTCTAGACAATCATTTGCAAGCCCTTCTATAGTAGGCCATTCCCTTTCCTCGGCAATTGGCGCATTTACGTTTTTCTTGTCTTGTGCCCTCGCACACAGGGCATTCTACCACGCCCATACCTTGGCAACGGCTACAAGTAAAATAACGCTCGCCAAAACTGGTACTTTCAATGTTCACTTTGTTTCCCTTGCACAAGTCACATATTATTTTGCCATGCCCTTCGCATCGGGTGCAGGATTGAAATGCCAAACCCGACCCCCTGCATTGGTGGCAAGTGTCGCGCTGCACTTTTTCGCAATGTTTGGGCGCTTGAGGATTGGTGGCTTTTTCAATGTCCAATTCCAATTGCAGCGATTGCAAATAGTACTCGCCTTCTTCGCCTTTCAATCGGATATATTTTTCAATAAAAGACTTGCTTTGGGCATATTTTTTTACTTCAAACAGTGTTTTGCCATAGTAGTAGCATATTTCGTCGGGCAACAACACGTCCATTTTAAATATTTTCACAAATAACACTTCGGCTTGAATGTATTTGCCCGCAATCATCAATTTTTGGGCTTGCTCGTAGTACAACCTTGCTTGGGTGGTGTCGGACTTGTTGGTTTGGGCATTGGCCACTTGAAATAGGCAACAAAGCAAACACATTAATAAATGTTTTCGTATATGTGCTATATGTGACTTTTTCACGGGTTGTTTTGGTTGGCTAATGCGTCCAAGATACCAAAAAGTGCTGCTTTGGCAGGTATTATGAAATGTCTTTGTTCTATCATTTTGTCCCCGCTTTGTACATAGGCGCCTTCTTGAAGTTCGTGCGAACAATAGGCAAGCATCTCGTCGGTACTCTTTTCATCAAATTCGGGGTGAAACTGCAAGCCAAGTACTTTTTCCTTGTACAAAAAACCTTGGTTCATACAGGCCTTACTTTTGGCTAGGGGCATGGCACCTAGGGGCATTTCAAAGGTTTCGCCATGCCAATGCATGACGTTGAGCGAGGGGGGTATGTGTCTAAAAAGGGTATGTCGAAGTGCTTCCGGATCCCAATGTATTGGAAACCAACCTATTTCTTTGTGCTCATTGTACTGTACTTTGCTACCGAGCACGTTGGCTATCATTTGAGCTCCCAAACAAATACCAATCACCACTTTACCTGCCAGTATGGCTTGCTTCACAAATGCTTTTTCTGGCCGCAGCCACGGTAGTGCAGCTTCGTCGTTCACGCTCATAGAACCACCCATCACGACCAACCAGTCGAAGTGTTCTAATTCTGGTAAAGAATCGTTTTTGTATAAATGGGTAGAAGCAAGCGAAAAACCTTTCAGCAATGCCCATTCTTCTATAGATCCCAATCCTTCAAAAGGCTCGTGCTGAAAATAATGCAGTCTAGTCGGGCGCTTCATTTCCATTAGAAAATTGAAAAAACTCAGTCTTCTAAAAAATAGAAATAATGTTCGCCTTGTTTTACAAAACCCACCGAATCGAAAAGATGCTGTGCCGATTGGTTGCTGATACGCGATTCAATGACCAAACCCATCGGGGCATTTTCAAGGGCGAGTTCCTTGCTCTTGTCCATCAGTTTTTTGGCGACACCTATTTTGCGAAAATCTTCACGCACGTAAAGGTCATGCAATACCCAAAATTTTTTCAATGCCACCGATGAAAAAGTTACATACAACTGCGTAAAACCAATTCCCCTCACTTCTCCATCTTTTTGCTCGTACGCCAAAAAAATTGCCGACTCTTGATTGGTCAACCTTTCGGCCAAATAAAGCGATGAGGCTTCTAAATCAGACGGTTGCTCGTAAAATTGCCTGTATGCATCGAAAAGTGGAAGAATGAGCGGCAAGTGTTCTTCAGTAGCGCGAATTATATCCATTTACCAAAAGTAAGAAATTTGGAAAAACTATTTGGAATGATGATAAGGAAACCGCTTTTATATTTGTTATGCTCTTTAATGGTGTTACGACCTGAAAAATACTTCGTGTCACCGCCATACATTTAAAGGTGAGACCAAACCCTAATCATCTATATTATTTGAAAAAAATTTTATAATTTAACAAGGGGAATGATTAAAAGTATTTGGAAATAAAATCTGATACAGTAAAAAAACTGCAGGGATTTCAGAAAGCATCATCTTAGTCAGCAACCCGTCTCAAAATATTTTGTTGAAAAACACTTTTTTTCTGAAAAGAGTCGGCATTTGGGTATTTGCTAAATAAGCTATGAAAAATACTTGGGTCGCTTTTTCGAATTTCATCAAAAGTCATAAAGCGCACCTCGTGTATGATTTGAAGGTCGGGGTTCATCTCAGGGTCGGTGCCTGTCATGAGTTCGCCTCCCATTATTTCTACCTCGAAAAAAAGTTCTACCGCGTGCAGGGGGTGCTCGAAATATTCATTCACAAACAGCAATTCCTTTGTTTCGATGAGCAGCCCGGTTTCTTCCAAAAACTCGCGTTCAAGTGCTTCCTGAACGGTTTCTTCAAACTTTAGTCCGCCACCAGGGGGTGTCCACAGGATTTTATTCTCGCCCAACCCAGTGTGTTTTACGAGCAGAATACTATCGCCATTCAAACAAATGCCACTTGCCCGCAACCGTAAATGATGCCCAAAACGATCGTGAATTTCCTTCTGCCTCGCATCCATGAAAAACCAAATATGCGAAAGGTACGAAGTTTGGGTAAAATAAGCTTAGGAAAGCGTTTGCTTGGCCATGCGCATCAAGTCGTGATAGGCCGGCATGTATTGGTATTTAGCAAAAGCACGTTGGATAGCATCTGGATACAAATCGCCAAAAAAATCTATGCACCACTTGTAAAGTTTGGCAGGTTCGTCTTTGTGCAAAGCGCCAATGGCTTTATGCAGCTCTTTTTCAAAAAGACAAGCATCGAAACTTACCTTTTGTAGAATTAGTTTTGCGTATTCTAGCATTTTTGTCTGTGTTTAATTCAAAAGTGCAATTATTTAAACGCATAGTGCTATTTTTTGTTTGGAAAGATTTACATTTTTTACAGCAATTGTGGCGGTGCCATTCCTAAAAAAATTCAATTCTAATGCATAATAATTAGTTTTGTAAAATAAGAATTTGACACAATGGACTTAAACACCCTCTTTACAAAAGCTAAACAGGCCTCGCGAGAGTTGAACATATTAGATGAAGCAAATGTGAATGCCGTTTTGGTACAATTGGCCGAAGCCACAATTGCCAATGCTGCCTACATTTTGGCAGAAAACCAAAAAGATTTGGCACGCATGGACAAGTCTGATCCAAAATACGACCGTCTTTTACTCACCGAAAAACGCCTACAAGACATTGCCAACGATATTTTGAATGTGAGCAAACTGCCTTCGCCGTTGGGAAAAACCATCGACGAGCGCACTCGCCCAAATGGATTGCACATTTCGCGCATTTCGGTGCCTTTGGGCGTGGTGGGCATCATATACGAAGCCCGTCCCAATGTGACATTCGATGTGTTTTCGCTTTGTCTAAAATCGGGAAATGTGTGCCTGCTGAAAGGAGGCAGCGACGCCGAATTTTCAAACATCGCCATTGCAAACGTGATACGCCAAGTGCTTAAGAAAAACGGCTTGAACGAGCATTTTGTGACCTTGCTTCCGGCCGACCGAAGCGCCACCGAAGCACTTTTGAATGCCGTACAATATGTCGATGTGATTATTCCACGAGGCAGCCAAAACCTGATAAACTATGTGCGCAACCATTCGAAAGTGCCTGTAATAGAAACTGGTGCGGGTATTGTGCATGTGTTTGTGGACGAGTCGGGCGATTTGGAAAAAGCCCAAAACATAGTGAACAATTCCAAAACCCGGCGAGTGAGCGTGTGCAACGCACTCGACTGCCTTATTATACATGAAAATAGGTTGAAAGATTTGGCCACGCTAGTCGCACCTTTGC
>DMUD01000114.1:0-622 GCA_003476475.1 Cytophagales bacterium
ATCATCACAATCGGGCGATGAACTAAATATTGCCGTTACTTTTTTTTCGATTACCGTTTTACCGTCGGGGGTGTTTTCGCATGAAAAAAGTACAATAGACAAAGCAAAAAGGAGACCGAGGCCTCCTTTTCGTGATGTGATGTCAAAATAGCTAAATAGCATTTTACAAAAGTTCGATTTCTTCTCCCAAATCATTTAAAAACTTGAATTCTACTATTGCCAAAGTACTGTCAGGGATGAGAGTTACCCATTTCGTATATTTAAAAAACCACTTCATCTGTCTTGAAATGAGCCCTTTTGTGTAATAAGAATACAAGAAGGGATGCAAAGTAATGACAAGCTTTTTTTCGTTTTGCTTCGTTATCAAGTGGTGAATGTTATTTTCGATAACATCGGTAACGGCAATACTTGAACTAATTTTACCAGAACCATTGCAGGTAGGACAAGTTTCTTTGTTTACCACGTGCACAGCAGGTCTTACACGCTGGCGCGTGATTTGCATAAGACCAAACTTGCTCAATGGCAATATAGTGTATTTCGAACGGTCGTACACCATTTCGTTTCTCATTGCCTCGTACACCAAATTCCTGTTTTCGACATTTTTCATGTCGATAAAATCGAC
>DMUD01000114.1:912-3862 GCA_003476475.1 Cytophagales bacterium
TTTCATGTCGATAAAATCGACTACAATAATGCCACCCAAGTCTCTAAGCCTGAACTGACGAGCCAACTCTTTTACTGCATCCAAGTTTACAGAAAGTGCCGTATTCTCTTGGTTTTCCTCGTGAGTCGATTTATTGCCGCTGTTTACGTCAATTACATGTAACGCCTCGGTATGTTCTATAATCAAATAGCCACCATTTGGAAGGCTAACCGTGGTAGAGAAAAGCGATTTCAACTGCTTTTCTATTCCCATGTTCTCGAACATTTTCACCTTGCCGTTGTACAACTTGAGAATGTTCTCTTTGTCGGGCGCAATGGTTTTAATGTATCCTTTGATTTCCTCGTACAAATCCTTGCTATCGACCGTGATGTTATCAAAACTTTCGTTTAGCAGATCGCGAAGGATAGACGATGCGCGCCCCATCTCTCCTATAACCAAATCTGTCGATTTGGCTGTTTTGAGCGTATTGAAACCATCCTCCCATTTTTTAAGAAGATTTTTCATGTCTTTATCCAGCTCTGCCACCTCTTTACCCTGTGCTACAGTGCGTATGATAACACCAAAGTTTTCGGGTTTGATAGAATTGATGAGACGTATGAGTCGGTTTCGCTCCTCTTTATCGGCAATTTTTTTGGAAATGCTAACCGATTTTGAAAAGGGAACAAGCACAATGTATCTGCCTGCCAATGAAAGTTCACAAGATAACCTTGGCCCCTTGGTTGATATGGGCTCTTTGACCACTTGCACCAATATTTGGTTGTTTTTGGTGAAGAGTTGAGCCATTTTACCCGACTTGTCTGTTTCGGCATCCAGTTTGAATCCGTTCAGTTTCGGGTTTACATTCTTATCGCCATTCTGTACGGCTTTCACGTACTTCATGAGCGATTTGATGTTTGCACCTAAATCGAGATAGTGCAAAAAGGCATCTTTTTCATAGCCAAGTTCTACAAAAGCAGCATTCAACCCAGGTATTACCTTTTTTATAGTTCCAAGGTAGATATCGCCTACTGTAAAATTATTGCCTTTGGTCTCGACATTGAACTCGACTAACCTTTTATCTTGAATCAGCGCAATTCTGTCTTCTTTTGGAGACGAATTGATAAATAGTTCGTTAGCCACTTTGAAGAATTTAAGGGTGAAAAATAAACAAAGATTGCCCAACCTATATTTTAGGTCGGGCAATGAAGAAGGAAAAGCTTACTTCTTCTTGTGTCTATTTTTCCTCAACCTTTTTTTTCTTTTGTGAGTGGCCATTTTGTGTCTTTTTCTTTTTTTTCCGCAAGGCATAATTGAATTTTTTAAGGGTTAACTGATAATTGCTTCAAATAATCATCCACAGCTTCTAATATCTGTGGCTGTTTTTCATTCCTTTTTACTTTCTCAAAACACTCTTTGGCCTCATTTTTTTTACCAAGTTCGGTATAGGCAATGCCCAAATAGAATGTCCCAAGCCAGTTTTCGGGATTTATCGTTTGCAGCTTCTTGAATCTTTCTACTGCTTTTTCAAACTGACCCGATTGTACAGAAAGCAGGCCAATGTTTAACAAGGCTTGTTCGTTTTTCGGGTCTTTCTCTAGGACCTCTCGTAGTGTCATCACCGCTTTCATTGGATTTTGTCCACGAGTATAGGTCATTGCCATTCTTGCTTTCACATCAAGCAATTCGGGCTTTTTTTCCAATGCTTTTGAATAGTATTGCTGTGTTTTCGTTGCCCAATCGGCTGCTTTGTCGTCATTGGCAGCAAAATAATAGGCCTTGTAGCAAGCATCTCCTATTTTCACCCAACTGTCAACATCTGAAAAAGAGGAAAGCGTGCCTTCAAAAACAAACGCAGTACTATCGTAAAGCGATTTGCTATTGTACAAACTTGAAAGTGAATCGAGAATTGAAAGTTTTATTCTCGAATTAGAACTAACCAGTCCCAACTTCCACTTTTGAACTTTACTTTTCTCGGATGCTGAAAAAGAAACTTGGACAGGGGTAGGATGAAGAATTGAAGATTTCTCCTTTTTGTCAAGCTGCGCCGTGTTTTCGAGTTCTTTTTCTTCCTTATTCAGCAATACTTTTGGCAATGAATATAATATTCCAACAAAAACGATGGCAGCTATTCCTATAATTAGTTGTTGCTGTTTCATTTTCGTCACCTACTTACTTAATACTAGCCTTTAATCTTCTTACTTGACTTGATAACAGATACAAACTCTTTTGAAGGCTTGAAATGTGGGACATAATGTTCGTCTATGACGATAGCGGTATTTTTGGAAATGTTCCTAGCTACTTTTTGAGCACGCTTCTTATTAATGAAGCTTCCAAAACCACGAACATAAATGTTTTCACCACCCTCCATAGACTCTTTTACTACTGCAAAAAAAGCCTCTACGACAGCAGATGCATCGTTTTTGTCGATGCCAGTCTGTTCCGAGATTTTTGAAATTACATCTGCTTTTGTCACCTTATTTAAAATTTTAAGTTAAAACAAAGATTATTAGCTATTTACGAAATAGGGTCGCAAATTTAAGTCGTTTTTTTTAATTAAAAAATGTGTTTAGATATTTTGTGTGCCTACATTAACATTTTAATTATCAGTTAAATGCAACTCCTACCTGGGTTTTCGAAAAACATCATTCAATGGTATCATTTAAACAAACGAGACTTGCCTTGGAGAAACACCAATGACCCCTACAAAATATGGGTTTCCGAAATTATTCTTCAACAAACAAGGGTGTTGCAAGGACTGCCTTACTACGAACGTTTCATTGCTACATTTCCAAGTGTGCATGATTTGGCAAAAGCTCCCATAGACCAAGTATTGAGACTATGGCAAGGTTTGGGCTATTACTCGCGCGCCCGAAATATGCACGTGGCAGCCCAATATGTAAGTTTAGAACTTCATGGTCATTTTCCTTCCAATTTCGATTCGCTCTTGAAAATGAAAGGAGTAGGAAGATAT
>DMUD01000078.1 GCA_003476475.1 Cytophagales bacterium
GAACCAATTTGGTTTACTTTAACCAAAATAGCATTGGCAACACCCTGATTGATACCGTCTTGCAATCTGTTTACATTGGTTACAAACAAATCGTCGCCCACCAATTGCGTTTTCTTACCAATGGCATCTGTCAGTTTTTTCCAACCCGCCCAATCGTCTTCGGCCATACCGTCTTCAATCGAGATAATTGGATATTTATTTACCCAATCTGCCCAATAAGATACCATCTCGTCAGAAGTTTTCTTCATGCCATTTGACTTGTGGAAATGATACAAACCAGTGGCTTCGTCGTAAAACTCAGTTACCGCCGCATCCATCGCAATCATTACTTGATCGCCTGGAATGTACCCAGCCTTTTCAATGGCTTTCAATACAATTTCAATTGCTTCTTCATTGGAAGGGATATTAGGGGCAAATCCACCTTCATCACCAACATTAGTCGAATATTTCTTGTCTTTCAACACTTTGGCCAAATTGTGGAATATTTCGGTTCCCATTTTCATGGCGTGTGTAAACGACTCTGCCCCTACTGGCATAATCATGAATTCCTGGAAGTCGATAGAATTGTCGGCATGCGAACCACCGTTGATGATATTCATCATGGGTACGGGAAGCGTATTTGCATTCACACCGCCAATGTAACGATACAACGATTGACCAGCCTCTTGAGCTGCCGCCTTGGCAACTGCCAGCGAAACACCAAGAATGGCATTGGCACCCAGTTTGCCTTTGTTTGAAGTGCCGTCGAGCTCCAACATAATTTTGTCGATCAAATTTTGCTCAAATACGGAAGCACCAATCAGTTCATCGGCTATAGTATCATTTACATTTTGTACAGCTTTAAGCACACTTTTGCCCATGTAGGCATTTTTATCGCCATCGCGAAGCTCTACTGCCTCATGCTTGCCAGTAGAAGCGCCAGAAGGTACAGCTGCACGACCCAAATAACCGTTTTCAGTGTACACATCTACTTCTACAGTTGGATTTCCGCGCGAATCAAAAATTTGGCGGGCTTTGATTTCTTCAATTACACTCATGGTTAGTACTACGTTTAGAATTTATGTTTGAAAAGAATAGTATGTATTATCTATTCTGACCCTAAAAATACCGAGTATTTAAAGAAGTACAAAATATTCTGCAGTGATTATATGAAATAGGATTTTTTATAATTTGCTGTTAACACAAATAAAAAAAAACCAATACTCCGACTTAAAATCCTAAAATCTGGAATTGAATTCTGCAAAAATTGGCTTATTTATTTTTAAGTAATATCAGGAAGTTAATAATAATTTTTTATAAAAATAAATGCATTTTAATGTGTAAGACTTTATCTATGAGACTCTAAATCTTTGCTCTAAACACGAAATGAAGTCCTTAAATTTAGCCACCCAACTTTATGATTTGGATGTTATTACAATCAACGTTGGGTTTCAAACTGGAACACTTAAAATCATAATTATAAAAAAAGCGATTATAATATTTTTAAATCCAAGATTCAATTATGAAAATTTGTTCAAGAATTTTGCACAATGACGTAAAACTTGGGTTAATGGGCTAGAAGGTCTCCAAGATAAAGAAGAACATAAAAATGCTTATTGACAATGAAAGACATGTTGTAAATAAAAAACGTCTTTAAAATAATAAATGACGAGGTTAAAAGTATTTGTTAATCGAAAAGTCGAGTCAACAATCAACCAGTTGGCTTTTTGTTTAATATTTTTGGAAGTTTATCAACCTAACAGTTTTTCCAAAGAAAAACAGAACCAAGTATTAAAAAGACAAAAACAAAAAGTAATTGAGCTAACTCCGTGTTCAAATAAAATTACCAAATACACAGAATATCTCTCCTACTTTATATTTTATGATTAAGAAAATATAAGAAAAATTGGAAGGATCCCAACTGTTTTTTTCTCATTCATAATTTTCAGCTACTTATCCTAATTGGTAAAACTAACAAGCATGCGTTAGTAAAAATGTTACCAAAAATCGGAGGGGTTTCTAATTCCTGCCCTAGTCCAAATACGATATGCTAATAAAATTTCATGACTACCCCCTACATAATTTTGTATTTTAGAAATGGTCATATCGTAAGAATAACCGAATTCATATTGGTGATTAATTAAAAAACCAAAAAGGAATACAACTGCATCCTTATTTCTATATGATGTTCCTGCCCACACCATATTTTTATATCGAACTTTAGCATTCAGGTCTAAAGAGACAGGAGCTGGTCTGTTGAAACGAAACATGATAGAAGGGAGAATTTCCCAATCATTGGTTGGTTCCAAACGAAAACCAGTAGTGACAAAATAGTGATTTGAGAGCTTGCTTGTACGACTTCTTGGATTGTTGGGAAGTGTAGGAATTTCAAAATCCAACTTACTTTGGAATACCTGCGAAATAGCACCACCAAAATAGAAATATTTATTGTTCAACCAAAGTCCCAAGTTTCCATCGGGCACCCATTGCCTCCTTGAAGGAACTGATTCGGTTTCAGCAAACGTAAGTTTGTCGCTATTTAAACTATATTGCAAACCTCCCAATGATGCTCCAAGAGCAATACGCCAAGTGCCAGAAAGTCGTTCATTATAGGAATAAGAAGCCAAAAAACCTGTTGAGCCGGTAGGACCAGTTTGATCGTTGTAAACCATTCCGCCAATGGAGTGATAACCCGCGTGTTTGTTTCGGTATGGGTGAGGCTTCTTACTGTTACGACCTAGCGATGTATAACCACCCAAATAGTAAGTTGTAGGAGCTGCATTGTCGAAAGCTCCCGACCATTGATTTCGGTAGCTTGCAACCACTTGAGCATAGTCGGTTGAACCTGCCACGGCCGGATTCAGTACATATTGATTCAACATGTATTGAGAATACTGCGCTCTTTGTTGAGCATGTAAATACAAGGTACTTAAGCTAACAATAATGCAAATTGTACTTACTTTCTTCATATTTTCAAGGATAGTGTCGCAAATTTATAAACAAACGTTAAAAATACTAATATGTCTTTCTCAATTTCATAATACTATAAAGAAGAAACAAATACATTTTTTTTCAAAGACGGTTGTGTTTTGTAGAACAGAAATTTACTAACTTCTGTAATTTAGTGTGCATTAGCTAAAATTAGTTAATAAATAGTTCAATTGTTCGATGTAATAATTCCAAACTTGACAAAATTAAATCCAAAAACCCAAACTTTACCATCATTTTACTTCACATTCTAAAACTTTCTTGTCTTCCAAATAGGCTTCCAGCTTATCTCCTATCTTTATTTTGTCTACTCCTTTCGGTGTGCCAGTGAAAATTATATCACCCGTTTTCAACGTAAAAAAACGAGAGGCAAAACTCAGAATTTCATCTACTCCAAAAATCATTTCAGAGGTATTGCCTTTTTGTTTCATGACCCCGTTTTGAAACAACGAAAAATTTAGATTTTGCACGTTTGGAAAATCATCTTTTGGAAAAAAAGAAGAAACTACCGCCGATTGGTCAAAGGCTTTGGCAAGTTCCCAAGGTAATCCTTTGCTTTTAAATTGGCTTTGCAAGTCGCGCGCTGTGAAATCTAAACCCAAACCGATTTGATCGTAATATTTGTGGGCAAATTTTTGGTCGATGTACTTTCCTTCCTTGCAAATGCGCAAAATAAGTTCGCACTCGTAGTGTATTTCCTCTGAAAAATCGGGGTGGTAAAAAGGCAGATTTGAACGAAGTAAAGCAGTGTCGGGCTTCATGAAAATGACTGGCTTTGTAGGTTTCGGACTCCTAAATTCAGAAACGTGATCGGCGTAGTTCATGCCGACGCAAATAATTTTCATAAGTATTTATTTATAAAATTTTAAATAACAAATTTCAAATTTTTCTCACTATTTTTCCTGTCTCAGTTCTCTCAAATTTAGATTTGAACAATACTTCTTTTGGCACGTGAAAAGCATGCAATCCCTTCCTCAATTCATATCCAATTTTTTCAGTGTCGTAATCTTTTCCTTCTATAACCAAAATGAGCCTTTCACCTAGCATTTCGTCTGGCAGTGAAGTAAGGAAAAAATCAAAATTGAAACCTGACTTCTTGAAAATAGAAACCATTATTTGTTCAATTTCTTCAGGATACAATTTCACACCGCCACTGTTTATGACATTATCTTTTCTTCCCTTCCATATAAAACGGTTGGTATCTATTAATTGCACTACATCTTTGGTTTCCAACCATTTATTGGCCGTAACTTTGCCTTTTACCATCAAACAATCGGCATCATTTGTTTTTATGGAAATACCGGGCATTGTTTCGAAAAAGGGCGAAACATCTTTACTCCCATTCAAATTTTTCATTGCGACATGACTAAGGGTTTCGGTCATGCCAAATGTTTCGAATACTCTACATTTTTGCAGTTTACTCAACTTTTCAAGCAATTCAATGCGCAAAGGAGCTCCACCTATCAAAATGTTTTCAATATTTGACAAGAACTCAAAATTTTCGTTTAGTTGAAAAAAGTGAAACAATTGGCTAGGCAAAAACGAAGCCAAGATATACGGTTTGTTATTTGAAAAGACAAAAGGTTGATTGGTAGGTCGGACAATATCGGCTTGTAATCCCAAATGCATTGCACGAACCAACAACATTTTTCCGCCTGTAAATTGAGTATTGAGGCAAATGAAAACTCTACCCTCTTTTTTTAAATCTAAAAAACTTGCCGTCGATTCAACAGAAGCCACAATTCGTCTTCGATTTACACGCATGCTTCGGGGCTTACCAGTGCTTCCAGATGTGTAAAAAAGAAATTCTTTTTTACCCGACAACCATTCTTCACAAAAAAGTAATGACGCATAGAATGAGTCTTGCTTTTGGAATTTTTCTAGCAAATCTCGCACTGTATCAAGCGTATTTGGCAACGAAAAGTCAAGATGTAAGGGTTCGGAAATGACCATAAATCACAAAATAAAAACAGAACCAAGCGATGTTGCGCCATATTTCTACAAAAAGCCAAATATTGTTATAAATTTGAAACATTCTTTGCCAAAATGAAAGCCAAATTTAACATAGCTAACCTGTCTGTCATTATTTGTTCCGACAAAATTGAATACGATGCCAATCAGGCTTATATTCACAAGGTTCATGAAGACGATGAATACACTTTTCAAGCCATAACTTGTGCGGCTCGACCTGTAGAATTTTCGATAGTAAACCGTCTCTCTGGTCTACCAAAAGACGAAGTAAAAAAGGCCTGCGATATTTGTAACAAAACCAAAAAAATAGGTGTATTGACCACCGAAGATTATCATCTTATCTTAAGCCCTTTTGTAGATCGCTTTACTTATTTTGGCGAAGAACAAGCCGAAAGACTCACAGATGTAGTCATTGACAAATGCATAGAATTGAGTGTGAGCAAATTACGTGTAACCCAATTTTGTATGATGCGTAGCGAAATGCCTTATTTCCCACAATTTAAAGGCATCATAAAAGCGCTCACCAGCCGAACAGACTCAAGCGTAGATGTCGTATTTTTCGATGTCCCTGAAAAATACTTCTACGAACTTAGCATCTTGCTTAAAACTTACAGCATAGACGAGGCTTAAATCGTGTAAACAGCAACTTTTATGCACATTTCGTATCGCACTTAGTTGACCGTGAACTAAAAATGATTCGCCGTCCAAGAAGAAACAGAAAAACACAGTCCATTCGACTGCTGGTAGAAGAAACCCAATTATCGGTTACTGATTTTATTTACCCACTTTTTGTAATTGAAGGTGTGAATAAAAAAGAACCTATTGCCTCAATGCCAGGTATTTTTCGATTTTCTTCCGATATTTTGATGAACGAAATAAAGGAATGCGTCGATTTAGGCATTAAAAGTTTTGTTTTGTTTCCCTCAATACCCGATCATAAAAAAGACAAGCTTGCTTCCGAAAGCCTTAATACAGAAGGATTATATCTAAAAACGATTCAAAAGATAAAACACATATTTCCTGAAATCTGCCTGATGACAGATGTGGCAATGGATCCATACAGCAGTGATGGGCACGATGGATATGCAGAAAACGGAGAAATTGTAAATGACCTTACTTTAGACATTTTGGCTAAAATGGCTGTTGCCCAAGCCAGGGCGGGTGCCGACATATTGGGGCCATCCGATATGATGGATGGTAGAATACTGCACATTCGCAAGGCATTGGATGAAGATGGTTTCACAAATGTTTCCATCATGTCTTACACAGCAAAATATGCCAGTGCTTTTTATGGGCCTTTTCGCGACGCACTACACTCTGCTCCAAAATTTGGTGACAAGAAAACCTATCAAATGAATCCGGCTAACCGCAAAGAGGCATTGATAGAAGCTCAACTTGACGTGGAAGAGGGTGCCGATATGTTGATGGTAAAACCTGCCATGACGTACCTTGATATCATCAGCGATTTGAGCAATAACTTTCACTTGCCTATAGCAGCCTACAACGTAAGCGGAGAATATGCGATGATAAAAGCTGCGGCGGCAAAAGGCTGGATAGATGGCGAAAAAGTAATGATAGAAAGTTTACTTTCCATCAAAAGAGCTGGTGCAAAAATCATTATCACTTATTTTGCCAAAGAGGCTGCAAAATTTTTAAAGTAAATTTTGTAGGCTACACTTTTTTTAGAAAATAATATCGTAATATTGCAATATACAAATACAAAATGGGCATTACCAAAACAGACAGCTTTAGCGATAGTCAAAACAGAATAGCGAGCATTGCAAAAGCGCTTGGTCATCCTGCTAGGGTAGCCATAGTAGAATATCTATTGAAAGTAAATACCTGTATATGCGGTGATATAGTTAACGAGCTTCCGCTTGCACAACCCACTGTTTCCCAACATCTAAAAGAACTTAAATCGGCAGGTGTCATCAAAGGAAATATCGAAGGAAATGCCATTTGTTACTGCATCGACGAGAAAGGAATCGAAATAATTAAACATTTTTTGATGAGTATTTCAATCAAACTTACGACCAACAAAAACAATTGCTGTTAAATCAACGAGCCATGAAACTAAGACAAGTAAAAGCCCTATTGCCTACCTTAAACAATGTATTGTTTAAGCTGGAAAACGGTACGTTTGTTCCAGAACATTTCCACGTAACTGAAGTAGGCCTCGTAACAAAAAAATTCATCGACTGCGGAGGCACACTTAGAATTGAAGAAACAGTCAATTTCCAATTATGGAGTGCACAAGACACAGACCACCGCTTAAAACCCACCAAGCTATTGAATATTATTGAACTATGTGAAAAACATTTGGGTATTCCAGATGCTGAAGTGGAGGTAGAGTATCAAAATGAAACCATTGGGAAATATGCGCTGGCCTTTGATGGAGAACATTTTCTTCTCAAAAATAAAATTACCGCTTGTTTGGCTAACGATGCATGTGGTATTACTGCTGATAAAATGAGAACGAGCTCATTCAAAATCGCAAAAGAAGATTCCAACTGCGCCCCTGGCGGCAATTGTTGCTAGAAAAATAAAATATTATTCATAAATTCGCATAAATATGTACCTTTCCATTCTCAATTTTCTGCAAGAAGCCGAAAGTTTATTCAAAGACATACCCGACAGTCGCAGAGTACTCCTTGACAAAATAGGCAAGTATGTGGCTTCCAAATCCCAAGCACAAGAAAAAGCCGAACTGATCTACATCTGCACTCACAATTCGCGCCGTAGTCATTTTGGACAAATATGGGCAAAAATCGCTGCTAGGTATTATGGCTTCGACAATGTGGAAACCTATTCGGGCGGAACGGAGGCAACTGCTTTCAATCCTAATGCCATAAAAGCGATAAAAGCCTTAGGATTTTTAGTGGGGAAAGAAGATGAAACGAACAATCCCCGTTACACAGTTATGTTTGATAATGAAAAAGAAACCATAACGTGCTTTTCCAAAAAGTACGACGATGCAATCAATCCTAAAGAGGGTTTTTGTGCTGTAATGACCTGTACAGAAGCCGACGGAGCTTGCCCATTCATTCCAGGTGCAAGCCTTAGGGTCTCTACTCCTTATTTAGATCCCAAAGCATCCGACAATACAGACCAACAAGACGCACAATATGCTGAACGCAGTAAACAAATAGCCGTTGAAACACTATACGCTTTTTCAGTAGCCAAGAAGTTAATTTCCTAATTCTTTTACATTCTATTTATGAATACTACTGAAGCCTATTTGCAAACTTGGCTTGAAGCCAGGACGCGTTTTTCTAATTTGTTGAAAGACGTGAAAGAGGATCAACTCATCTTGAAGCTATCTAACACCAAAAATAGCGCAGGTTTCCTCATTAGACACATAGGCGACGTGGAATTACTTTTTGCTAAAAATGTGTTTGGCTCCTCAAACCTCACGGTACATGCAAAAACGGTTATATCACAACAGGACAATGGTGAATGGACAAACTTAAATGAGCTCATGGATTATCAGCAATTTGCTTTTTATAACTTGAAAGCCAGCATCGAAGAACAAATCGAGAGTGATTGGGCCAAATTTGTAGTTACCAAAGAATTTGGAACAAAAACGAAAGCAGAAGCTTTAGGAAGGATTATTTCGCATACCGCCTATCATGCCGGGCAGTTGGCATTGACCTTGAAATACGGAAACTGATGTCTGCAAGTAATTACACCCCTAATTATCGCAAAAAACTTAGTTTTTTGGACAGATATCTTACGCTATGGATTTTTTTGGCAATGCTATTGGGAGTCAGTATCGGGTATTTTTCACCAAATAGCGCCCTTTATATTGATTCTTTTTCGACTGGCACTACAAATATTCCTTTGGCGATTGGATTGATTCTGATGATGTATCCCCCATTGGCGAAAGTAAAATACGAAGAGATTCCCAAGATATTTAAAAACCTAAAATTGGTTGCGATGTCTTTGATAATCACATGGTTAATTGCACCATTATTTATGTTTCTGTTGTCTTATGTTTTCATGAAAGACTATCCTGAATATATGACAGGTTTGATTTTAATAGGAATAGCACCTTGTATTGCCATGGTCTTGGTATGGAATGATTTGGCGCAAGGCAACCGTGAATACATTGCAGGATTGGTAGGCCTGAACAGTTTGTTGCAAGTCTTTCTTTATTCGGGCTACTCTTATTTCTATTTAACAGTTGTTCCTGATTGGTTTGGGATGAAAAGTTTAGAGATTTCGATTTCTATCAGTCAAATAGCCCAAAGCGTGTTTTTTTATCTTGGCATCCCGTTTATTGCAGGAATAGCCAGTCGTTATTCTTTAATAAAATGGAAGGGAGAAAAGTGGTACAATGAAAAATATACTCCTTTCATTTCACCCATCACTTTGTTAGCATTGCTATTTACCATCGTGTTGATGTTTAGTTTGAAAGGCAAATTAATTGTGCAAATTCCTATGGATGTGCTGCGCATCGCCCTTCCACTGGTTATTTATTTTGCTGTGATGTTTGTCTTTACCTTTTTCACAGCCAAAAAATTGGGAGCCAACTATTCCACCAATGCTGCTTTGTCATTTACGTCAACAGGAAACAATTTTGAATTGGCTATTGCGGTAGCCATAGGTGTTTTTGGAATCAATTCTGGGGAAGCCTTTGCAGGTGTTATTGGTCCATTGGTCGAGGTGCCGGCACTGATTTCTTTGGTCAAATTATCTTTGTGGTTTAAAAACAAATACTACACTACCTGAAGAAGACAATCTGTTAGCTTAATCAGCAAGTATCTTAGTAAAGTTGACCAAACTAAGTGAAATTTTCATTCCAAACACGTGTTGAGAAAGGGTCAATTCGCGCACAAATATCTTCTGAAAAATTTCAAAGTTCCCAGTCCGAATTCAGTTGGGCAATGCCGTGGTGTGCAGTCAAGTCAAATGCACAAGGCACTATGGTGGCAAAACCTTCGGCCAATAGATATTCATCGGTGTCCTCCCCCATGTCATCATTCACAAATGCGCCCGTCATCCAATAATAGCTACGTCCGTGCGGGTCGCGACGATGGTCAAAATCTTCGCTCCAGCGCGCACGAGCCTGACGGCACACTCTCACTCCTTTTATCTTTCCTTTACTTTTTTGCGGAAAATTGACGTTTAGGGCAGTAGCATCGGGAATACCATTGCGCAAAGCTTGGCGAATGATATGTTCTACATACGTTAAAATATGCGAAAAATCGGCTTGAAGTGAATAATCGCAAAGCGAAA
>DMUD01000108.1:0-5030 GCA_003476475.1 Cytophagales bacterium
CGAATTGGAAAACACAGTATTAACCCCGCAAAAAGAAAATGTCACTTTCGACGATTTTCAGAAAATGGACATTCGTATAGCCACCATTTTGGAAGCAGAACGAGTGCCCAAAACCGACAAATTGCTGAAACTAAAACTCGACACGGGCATTGACCAACGCACCGTGGTAAGTGGTATTGCCAAATATTACAATCCCGAAGAAATCATAGGCAAGCAAGTATGCCTTTTGGCCAACCTAGCCCCACGCGAAATAAAAGGCATCACCTCACAAGGCATGATCTTGATGGCTGAAGACAAAGACGGCAGCCTTGCTTTTGTAGCCCCAACCAAAGGAATTGCCAACGGTGGAGGGGTAGCCTAATTTCCCCAAATGACATATTCAAAACGGACAAAGACCGCCCTTGGCATACTATTACATCAAACTAATTCCAAGTGTTCTTCCAAAGAAGCTATTACCCTATCGGTTATTAAGTCATAGAATTGGTTAGAGTCATTACGCGTTTGCACTGCCTCCAACGATTTGAAATAAGCCGTTTTTGAACTTGGATCACCCTTTAAAATGGTAAGTGTGTAGCCGTTTTTGAGTAAAATAAAATTCATCAACAACCTGGAAGTGCGGCCGTTTCCATCTACAAAAGGGTGAATCGTAACCAATCGTTCGTGCATTTCGGCGGCGAGCAAAATGGGGTGCAAAACCCGTTTTTGTCTTTCGTAGTAGATGAAAAAATCCTCCATCATTTTTTCGATTAAAAAAGGCTGAGGGGGCATGTGCTCACTTCCCGAAATTCGAACAGGCACATTTCGATATTTTCCTGCATTTTCATTATCGATACTTTTCAGCACCAATCTGTGTATTTCAAGAAGGTTGCGCTGGCTAATGTCTTCCTTTCCCACAAGCATATCGGCCACAAAATCAACTGCTTCCGAATGGTTGATGGCTTCCAAATGCTCGCGCATAGATTTACCTCCAATAGTTACCCCTTCGTTTACCACTAGTTGTGTTTCTTGCAACGTCAAAGTATTTCCTTCAATACGATTGCTGTCGTAGGTGTATTTTATGGCAAAATATCCCTTCATTTTCTGTAACTGTGTCTGATTCAAAGGCTTTTTTTCCTGCCAATTACTTTTCAGTTTGTCGGCAAGGCTTAGCTTGTCCTGCACATTTTTGGTGAGCTCGGTTTGACTAAACACGTTTCGGCTCTTCAAATATTCCACCCTGTCTTCGGCAGCTTGTAAAATTTCGAGAGGATTGGTTTCGTATTCCAACAGAGAATAAATTTTTTCGGCCAAATACAATTTCCTTAGTTCTACATAATCCATTTTCAAACTTTCGGCTAAAAATTTTACATGTGGTTCCGATGGCAGGCGTTGGTTGTTTTCATATTTCGAAAGCAATGCCTGGTCTATACCCGAAAGCATGCTAACTTTTAAAATGGTATAGCCAAGTTCTTTTCGTTTGGCTGTGATGGCATCTGCAAATGTCATATTTGACCTTTTATTTCATGACAAATTTAGTCATTTTTTTTAAGGTTTTTCTCCCTCCTATTTCATCATTATTAATACTTTAAGTACACAAAAGAAGAAAATGGCAGTGCGAAAAACACACTACCTATTCATTATCAACAATTTACTTCTTGAAAATAAAAAATACGGCCAATACTAAAAAAACAAACCCGACGAAGTGATTCCAACTAAATTTTTCGGTTTTGAACAAATAAACAGCCACCAAAGTAAAAACTGTAACCGAAATGACCTCTTGTACTACTTTTAATTCAATCATGCTGAAGGGGCCACCGTTTGAAGCGTGACCTATCTTGTTGGCAGGAACTTGGAATAGGTATTCGAAAAAAGCCAAACCCCATGAAATAAGGATAACACCCAACAATCCAACGCCTTGCAGCCAAGAAATCTTTTTGAATTGCAAATGGCCGTACCAGGCCAGAGTCATGAAAAAATTGGAAATAACAAGCAACAGAATCGTATAGATTCCTTTCATGAACGATTAAAAAGCTTTGCCAGCCAAGAAATAAAGTTTGAAAGGGAAGAAGAGATAAACATCAAAACCATGATAATGAGCGAAAAAGCGGCCAAAACAGGATAAAATAAGGCAAACATAATGTTCCAAACAATCCATACAATGGAGTTTTTGGGTCTTTCGATGGGATGGTTTTCTGCCTCTTGCGAAATGCTCATAAAACAAAGATAATCAATAAATACGCTC
This sequence comes from Cytophagales bacterium, assembly GCA_003476475.1. Classification (GTDB taxonomy): domain Bacteria; phylum Bacteroidota; class Bacteroidia; order Cytophagales; family UBA9547; genus UBA9547. The sequence continues at coordinate 2,222 of DMUD01000108.1, forward strand.
TTTTCCAAAGAAAAAATACATGAAAAAAAAGTGTTGTTTTTTGCAGTGGAATTTAGCCTGCTCTTGTCATTAGTTGAATATTCATTTCCTCAGTCACTCGACGCGCTTTACTTCAATGCCGCACGGCTTCTTTTATTCCGATGAAAGGTGATGCCAAACCGATGGGCTTCATTGCGCAAATGTTGTAAAAGCAACATCGCGGGCGATTTTTTACTTAAATGCAGTGGGAGCTCATCGCCCGGAAAATAAATTTCTTCCAGTCTTTTGGCAATGCTTACAATGCTCACTTTGCCATATATGCCCAGCTCTTTCAATACTTCTACTGCTACTCCCAGCTGCCCTTTACCTCCGTCTATCACAATCAGATTTGGCAAGGGTTTTTGCTCGTCGAGCAGGCGACGATACCTACGAAAAACAACCTCTTTCATCGTATCGAAATCGTTTGGCCCTTCCACTGTCCTTACGTTGTAATGTCGATAGTCTTTCTTGGAAGGTTTACCATTTTTGAAACACACCACTGCCGACACCGCATTGGTGCCTTGCAAATTGGAATTGTCGAAACATTCGATGTGCAAAGGCAAATCGGGCAAGTGGAGCTCTTTTTGCAACAGCTTCACTACGCGCAGTTTTTCTTCTTCCTTGTCCAACTTGTTCATTTCGCGGTGCCGAATGTGCGCTTCCAAATTTTTTAACGACATCTCGACCAGCTGCTTTTTAAAACCCGCTTTGGGCAATGTCACCGATATTTTATCGTCGATAGCAAAACTCGTCTCGATATTGGTCAGCACTTCTATTCTGCCGTCAAGTCGTTCTTTCGAAAAAAAGTCAAATAACTTATAAAAAAATATTTCCTCGTCCGATTCGTCCAATACTCGTTTTATGCGGTAATTGTCCGAATAGCGTATGTTGCCTCCCACTACTTTTAGGTAGTTCATGTCCACATTTTCATCGCTTCCTATCAACGTCAATACATGAAAATTAGCTGTACTGTTGGCATTGCTCACCACCGATTTTGATTGGTATTGCGCTATCAATTCCAGTTTTTTTCGATACACCTCTGCTTGCTCAAATTCGAGGTTAGCCGCATGTTGCGCCATACTTTCCTGCAAAAACTTTTTAGCAGCCTGCACATTGCCTTTCAATACATTTTCCGCCTCGCGAATATGCGCCAAATAGTCTTCTTGGCTTTGGTGGTTTGCACAAGGGCCCTTGCAATTTCCAAGGTGGTACTCCATGCATACTTTGAACTTTTCATTTTGAATACTTCGTGTATTTAGATTCAAGTCGCATGTGCGTATATGGTAAAGTTTTATGCACAGTTCCAACATGTTGTACATCACCTTTACATTCGAGAAAGGCCCAAAATACTTTCCATCCGATTTATTCACTCGCCTTGTGCTGAATACTCGGGGAAAAGGTTCATTGGTAACACAAATGTAGGGATAGGTCTTGTCGTCGCGCAGCAGTATGTTATACTTCGGCTGAAACGATTTTATGAAATTATTTTCTAGCAAAAAGGCCTCCCATTCGCTGTCCACCACGGTAAATTCCATTTCTGCAATTTGGCTCACCATGTTCAAGGTCTTGCGGCTGTGTTGTGCCGTTTTTAAAAAATAGGAAGAAACCCTTTTCTTTAGGTTCTTGGCTTTCCCTACATAAATAAGGGTACCGTCGGCATTGAAATATTGGTAAACGCCGGGTTTGCCAGGAAGGTTGCGGATTTTTTCTTGAAGATTCATGAAAGGAAATAGGTTCTTCAAAGGGCTTGGGAAGCACCGCTTTGTTCTTTACAACACTTTATAGCAAGTATGGTTTTAATGGTTTGTGGCCAAAACCTAAATATTAGATTTTACAAATCATCAAAATTCACTTTTTCAGGTTTTTTGTATTGCTGTACTCCTGTACTGTCGGGTACTGCATTTTTACCATTCAACTTGTATCGTTGGCAGTTGAGTTCCACATTGAAACCTTCGGGGCGGTTAAAATACCCTTTTCGTATGCCCGTGGTAGTATCGGCATATACTTTTTCGAAAAACTTGCCCACAATTGGCAAAGCCAACTTGGAACCTTGTCCCAAAGCATAGGTACGAAAGTGTATGCTGCGGTCGTCTCCACCCACCCAGGCACCTGCTACCAAGTTGTGGGTAATGGCCACAAACCAGCCGTCGGAATAGTTGGAAGTAGTCCCCGTTTTTCCACCTATTTCGTTGCCTCCAAAAATTTTATAGCGGTACAAGCCCAAGGCTGTGCCGTCTTTTTCTTCAGTTCCTCCTTTAAGCATGTGTACCATCAAATAGGCACTCTCTTCGTTCATGGCCTCTTTGGTTTGTGGCACAAATTCCTGTAGCACGTTTCCGTATTTGTCTTCAATGCGGGTTATAAAAATGGGTTCCGTCCAAGTGCCATTGTTCACAAATGTGCCATAGGCATTTACCAACTCATATATAGACACGTCGCTAGAACCAAGGCATAATGCAGGCACAGCCTCCAGCGGACTATTTATTCCCAATTTTTTGGCCGTGTTGGCTACTTTTTCGGGTCCCATCATTTTCATCATGTTGGCCGTAATCGAATTAACCGACCTTGCCATCGCTTGGCGAAGCGTCATCATGGCACCTGTGTATTTGCCTTCGCTGTTTTGGGGTGTCCAAGTTTTGTTTTCTTGCCCGTCAAAAAACTGGAAAGTTGTAGGCACATCGGGGTATTCGTCGCAAGGCGTGTAGCCATTTTCCATGGCCGTAGCATACACAAAGGGTTTGAAAGTAGAGCCAGGCTGACGTTTCGCCTGAGTGACATGATTATATTTATT
>DMUD01000108.1:5273-5499 GCA_003476475.1 Cytophagales bacterium
GGTTTGAAAGTAGAGCCAGGCTGTCGTTTTCCCTGCTTTACATGGTCGTATTTAAAAAACTTGTGATTTACTCCCCCCACCCAAGCCTTGATGTGTCCATTGGTGGGATTCATGCTGACGAAGCCCGCGTGCAGGTATTTCTTGTAATATCTTAATTCGTCTATCGGACTGATGAGCGTATCTACCTCGCCATTGTACGAAAACAAAGTAGCCTTTCTTTTTTTGG
>DMUD01000109.1:0-2251 GCA_003476475.1 Cytophagales bacterium
TAAAGTGCAAATAATCCAGACTTATCTGTCAAGATTTTAGCAAAGCAAAGGCGAGCATTAACCAGCCGGCTATAAGAAACAAGCCACCAATGGGCGTAATAGCGCCCAGCCATTTAATGCCTATGGCACAAAGCAGATACAAACTCCCAGAAAAAATCAAGATTCCAATTATGAAAAACCCACCTGCCAATTGAAGCGATTTGGTTGCAAACTGACTCATAAGCAATCCAACAAACATCAAGGCAAAAGTATGATAAAACTGATATTTTACGGCTGTTTCAAAAGTTTCTAATCTGTTGTTGGCCTCAAGAAATGCTTTCAAACCATGTGCCCCAAAGGCTCCGATGGCTACTGAAAGCGCACCCGAAATTCCAGAAACAATCAGAAATACCTTTTGCATTTGACAGCTATTCTTTTTTTCCAAAAACAGAGAAATGAACGTAACGTTTGGGTCGAGCTTTCATGTCTAAAAACAACTCGTCGAGGTCATTTATAGTCTTGTTCAAATGGATATATAGGGAATCATCGTTCACCATTTTACCAAGTGTTCCTTTGCCTTTGTTAATCTTGCTGATGGTTTCGTCCAAATCGGCTATTGTTTTGTTAACCTGCCTCACAGTCGATTTCAATTGCATATCTTTTAAAGAATCGGACAGAATATTCAGATTGGTTAAAATGGGACCTAATTTTTTTTCTGTTTCCACCATTGACGTAGTGAGTTTGTCCAAATTGTGCGTGGTGGAAGCAAGAGATTGTCGATTTTCGATAATGGTTTCTTTCAAATGAGAGCTCACGGCCTCTAAATTTCCGAGCAATTGACTTATTTTTTGCTGATTTTCTTTGTTCAGTACGCTGTTTACATTTTCCAAAGTTTTGTCCACCCCTTTTAAAATAGGTTCGGCTTGGTTCATGAGCGATTCGCTAACCCCTACTTCTATTTCCGAAAGAATTGTAGCACCGTCTTCCAAAATTTTGGTACCAGGCTTCATTTTCAACATTATTTCTTTTCCACCCAGCAAGCTGCCGTCCATTAATTTGGCTACAGTGCTGTCCGAAAGTTCTATCCGTGCTTGTATTTGCAATGTCACTTTGATTTGGTGGTCGGGTGTAAGCTCCAATTCTTTTACTTGCCCTACATTCATACCGTTCAAATAAACCGGATTGCCGGGCAACAAGCCATCTACATGGTGGTAATAGGCTGCGTAATAGTTAGATTTGGAGAAAGCTTCTTGACCTTTTAAAAAATTGAACCCTGTATATAACATGCTGCTCGTGATGATGGTGAGCAGGGCAATTTTTACTTCTTTGCTAATAGCGAATTTCAAATTGGAAGATTTTGTGAGCGACAATATTAATGCAAAATCAATTATGTTTTTCCATTTGTTCTTTGTATTGACTGAAGGCTGTATAAATACCTTCAGCTATATTGGACTGGTTAGTTTTGTCCATGAGAAATTTTTCTTCATCTGGATTGGTTAAGTATCCAATTTCTATCAAGGCAGAAGGCATGGTGGTTTTCCACAAAACCAAAAAACCAGCTTGTTTCACACCACGGCTTTTGTGGCCTGCCTTATCCAATAAATGATTTTCAACTTTTGAGGCAAATTGGATGCTGTTTTCTAAATAGGCATTTTGGAAGTTGGAAAACAAAATGTGGGCAATGGGTGAATGAGGGTCGAAACCATCGTATTTTTCCAAATAGTTATCCTCTTTTAAAATAACATCGTTTTCGCGCTTGGCTACTTCTAGGTTTCCTTGTGATGTGTGCAAACCCATCGTATAGGTTTCATGCCCATGCGCTTGTGGGTTCCCTGCGTTGCAATGAATCGATATAAATAAATCGGCATTGTTTTTGTTTGCCAAACCGGCACGGTCGTGCAGTTCTATGAATTCGTTTTTATCTCTTGTGTAAATAACCTTAATATCCTCAAAGCCTTCAGAAATGAACTTACCCAATTCGAGCGCTACTTTGAGGGCAACTTCGGCTTCTTTTGCCGATTTTCCATGGCAGCCTGGGTCTTTGCCTCCGTGACCAGCATCAATGACTACCTTACGAAGTTTGTATGTCTTTTTGTTGAGAGTAGAAAAGGAACTGAGAAGCAGTGTAGAAGCAATAAATCCTATGAGTAAAATATTTCTCACTTTGTTTATGATTTAGTTTGCCGAATTGAGGTTATTTTTGTGCGAATATGCATAATTTTTAGATAATTCTGAAACGCTCAACTACGCTTACAACAAGTAAACATCCTTT
>DMUD01000109.1:2481-4115 GCA_003476475.1 Cytophagales bacterium
AACTACGCTTATAACAAGTAAACATCCTTTTTCGTTCTGGTTAACTTTATGTTTATCGGCCACGATTTTCTTTTCATTTTACACAAATGAAGGGTTGGCAGAAAAACCGTGCAATTCTCACCAGTTTTCGGCACCACCCAATAAGGTAAATGTTGCCAATGACAGCTTAAAGAAAAGTGTGGACAGTTTGGCTTCAAAAGAAAAAAAACAAAAAGACGGCATTAAAACTTCTGTAAAATATACAAGTGAGGATTCCATCATTTTTGATGCCGAAAAGCAGACGATGAAGCTTTTTGGTAATTCGAAAATTGACTACGGTGAAATGAGCCTCAAAGCTGAACAAATAGACATCAATTGGTTAAACAACAATGTGGAAGCCCATGGTGTAGCCGATAGTGCAGGGAATTTGAAGGGTACGCCGATATTCAAAGAAAAAGAAGACCAGTACCAAACCAAAAGAATAGCGTACAACTTCAAAACCAAAAAAGGCATTATTAGCGAGGTGGTAACCAAACAAGGCGACGGCTACATACACGGCGAGAAAGTGAAGAAAAACGAAGAAAACGAACTTTTTGCCAATCATTCCAAATATACGACCTGTAATTTGGCCGACCCGCATTATTACATCGCGTCTTCCAAAATAAAGATGATACCTGAAAAAAAAGTCCTGTCTGGGCCATTCCATTTTGTAATAAACAAAGTGCCCTTGCCCGTTGGTTTTTTGTTTGGCTTGTTTCCCATACCAAAAAATAGGGCGTCTGGTATTATCGTGCCTACTTATGGAGAATCCCAAACACAAGGTTTTTTTCTTCAGCAAGGTGGTTTTTATTGGGCAGCAAGCCCTTACTTGGGCATGCGTTTTTTGGGCGATATTTATTCGCTTGGCGGTTCTGGTGCTAGACAAATAACCGAATACCGAAAACGCTATGCTTTTGAAGGAAATCTGAATTTCAGCTATCGTTGGGTGGTAATTCAGAATACTTTAGACCAGTCAAAAAATATTAATCAACATGCCTTTTGGGTAAATTGGAGACACAGCACATTGAGTAAAAAACTGGGTAGGCTCAGTGCCAATGTAGATGCAGGAACAGCCAATTACAACCAAATAAATATTCAAAACACGAGTCCTAATGTGGTACTCACTCCAGCGTTCCAATCAAATGTGCAGTATTCTCAAAGTTTTCGCAATTCGCCCATCAGCTTTGGAGTGGCCTTGCGTCAAAATCAAAACACAACTGGTGTCAAAACTTTCACCCTGCCCGACCTGAATTTTGCCATGAATAGGGTGATGCCTTTTCAAAAAATACAAGGAAAAAACACAGAAGCCATACGAAAGTTGAATTTTTCCTACAACATGAATATGCAAAACGTGATTACAAACGACCCCGCTGTAGTGGGGCAAAAGTCTTTGGGCAAAGACTCAATTTTGCTACCAAACGGCACTTACCAAACCAAACGCAACTACAACTTTAGCGAGGATGCCGACTATTTGCTCAATTCGAAAAACTTCAACAACGGCATTAGGCACAGCATTCCCATTTCTACTTCTATAAAGGTGATGAAATACTTCAGCTTAAATCCTACCATGTCTTATGACGAATTTTGGTATTCTAAATATTACGATTACGGAATAG
>DMUD01000010.1 GCA_003476475.1 Cytophagales bacterium
GGGATTGTTTAAGACATTATGAATATGCAGCCAATGGCGTGGTGTTGTGTTTCAAAGACTTGTCGGCCAAAAATTCTAGATGTGCACCGTATGACCTCAATTCGAGCAATACGATTGAATATTCAGATGCAAATGCGCTTTTAGAACGAGTTTTCAATATGCCAGAACGTGAATACGAAACGCTTTTGGAAGAAACGTATAAATGGATTGAAGGAAAAACAACCCAAAGAGTTGCTTCCGATTTTTTAAATTTGGCACTTTCCTAGACTATAATTTTTTGAAAATTCTTTCTCTTTCCACCTTACCACTTCTCCCTCATTTAGGTTCGGGTAAAACCCGCATTAGATGGACTGAAGGGTTACGAGAACTTGGCCATGAAGTAGAGGTTCTGCAACCTGCCGACTTTGAACTTTGGCCAAACCAAATTCGGGCAAAAAAATACCGCCAAGCGGTTGGTGTTTTTTTGAAAGTAAGACAATTGCTCAAAATTAAAGAGTACGATCTTATTGAATTTTATGGGGATGAGTATTGGCTGTTGTTACTATGGCTCACGCGTAAGAAAAAAAGACCCTTGCTTGTAGCGCATGTAGACGGCATCGAATTGCATGACATGGACAAAGAACAACGTTTTTGGCATCCTCGTGTTGGTTTCAAAAAATGGTTATTCACAAACACCCATTACCGCTTTTCTAAAATCACTTTTTCACTTGCCGACAGGTATGTGTGTGGTTGTCAAGATGATTTGGAATATGTCGTACAGCAACGGCTTTTCTCACGGGAACATGCTGAGTGCATTTCACCCGCATTGGATGAATTGTTTCATCAAATAGCCTTTCAGCAATCGAAAGAAAAAATTATTTTGTTTTTAGGTTCTTGGATAGACCGCAAAGGAATCAGGATTATTCCTGAAGTGCTTTCAAAAATATTGTACAAATATCCTGATTATCAGTTCCATGTGTACGGAGCTTGGTATGCCAAAGATTATATCGAACAATTGTTTGCAAATGATTTAACAGACAGAATTCGGGTTTTCGATAAATTACCTCAAGTAGAATTGCTTGAAGGAATCAAAAAATCAGCCATTTTCTTTTTTCCTTCTTACTCCGAAGGCTTTGGATTGGCTACTGCCGAGGCTATGAGTTGTGGTTGTGCTGTGGTGACTACTAAAACTGGTCTAGGTTCTAACTTGGAAATTGACAAAGAGGCACTTATCTGCGAGTTTGATAATGTTGAGCAAATGGAAGAAGCCATTGCTAAACTCATTTTAAATGAAGAGTTGCGTTCAAAGATTGCGTTAAGTGGATACAATAAAGTGAGAGGATTTATTTGGCAAAATCAAATACAGAAATTGGAAAAGACATATTCGAATTGGTTGAATAGTTGCAAATGAGGTTGTTGTTTATCACCTCTGCCTATGAACCTGGCAGAGACGGAGTGGGAGATTATGTGAGGCGACTTGGTGAAAAATGCCAAATGGCTGGGCATGAATGTGCGGTTTTGGCATTGAACGACAAGTTTGTTTCCCAAAAAATTGAAACCGACTCCCAAGGTTTTCAACTTATGCGCTTGCCTGTGTCAACCAATCGTGCGCAAAAAAACACAGCTGCAAAAGAGTTTGTCGATTTTTTCCGACCAGATTGGATTAGTTTGCAATTTGTTAGTTACGGCTACGACAAAAACGGCATCACTTCCGATTTGTATTTCATTTTGAAAAAGGTATTGCCTTTTTCCGCTATACTACAAGTTACTTTTCATGAATTGTGGATAGGCACAGAAAAAGGGCATCAATTAAAACCTTTTTTAATAGGGCAGGCGCAAAAGTTTTTTATTATGCGCATTCTCAAAAAATTCAAGCCCAAGTTTGTTTGCGCTACCACCGAAGTGTTTTGTTTTATGCTTTCCCAAAATGGCATAAAATCTCATTTTTTACCCACATTTAGCAATATTCAAAAAATAGGAAATACATCTAAGTTTGATTATCAATCATTTGTTGGCAAAACATTGCCCAGAGAAGAAGCGCTATTCTTAGTGTTTTTCGGTTCGATAAATCCTAATTGGAATCATCGTCCTCTTTTTGAATATCTATTGGCGCAACAACAAAAAACAGGAAAAAAAATTGTAATATTTTCTGTCGGAGTTTTGGGTAAGGGAGAGGGCATTTGGGAGGAAATTTCAAATGCAAATTCCAATAATCTCACATTTGTAAAATTAGGGCCAAAAACTGACGAGGAAATTGCTGTCTTGTTTAAAGAGTGCGATTTTGGTTTGACAGGATATCCCGAAATTGTGTACGAAAAAAGTGGAGCCATTGCCGCCATGATCGACAATGGCTTGAAAGTGATTTTGTCGAACAACACTGTGCAGCAACCTGGTTTTCAGCGTAAGTTAAATGACCCTTCTATTTTAATATTAGACGAAATAAGTCAAAATTCAATAGTAGATTACATGGCAAAAATGGAACCAAATGATTTGCTGATGAAGGTGAGTGAGGAGTTTTTAACACAATTTGAGAAGTAGATGGGACATTCATTGACTTTTGGAGTACTTATTACCAATTACAACACCTGGGACAACACCATTGAATGTGTGACTAAAATAGCTCATTTTTTTGGTACTGATTGTAAAGAAATTGTGATTGTAGATGACGTTTCGGACCAAAAGCCAAGTTTTGAATTTCCCGAAATGGTCAAAATTTTTTACAACAAGGTCAATGTAGGTTACGTGCGTTCGGTGAATGTGGGCATGAAGGAAATGACCTCCGATGTGGTGCTGTTGCTGGACTCGGATGCAATGCTAATCTCCAACATTTCGAAACAGATATTGGAACAGTTTGAAAATGAGCCTAAACTTGGCGCATTGGGCTTTCAGCTTGTCGATAAAAAAGGACTAAATACCGGTTGTTGGGAAAATGAGCCCAATTTTTGGTCATTGGTTTTGGGGCAAAAGCTGTACGAGAAGTTTTACAAGACAGTCAATCGAAATGCCCATTTCATCGTGTATTCTTGTGCCATAGCCATTCGAAGAGCTTGTTTTGTTGAATTAGATGGATTCGACGAAAATTTTGATTTTTTGGATGGCGATGCCGATTTTACAATGCGTGTGAACCGTTCCTCTTGGAAATTGAAACGGTTGGATCATGTCAAAATTTATCATGAAGGCGGTGGCAGTCCGCAGAAAACGAGCAAACGAGTATTGCGTTATTATGTGAATAGATACAGATTGCTCCAAAAACATGGCTTGTTGTTTTCTCGTTTTTTGGTGAAAAATGCCACTCTTTGCAGGCTATCACTCGAATATATTTTGTTGTATTTGGCTGGTCGTTTTGTGTACGATTCGGTAGTTTTTCAAGACAAGTTGAAAGGCAGAAAAGAAGTGATTGCGTATGTTTACGCTTCTTATTGATTAAAATCGACACATCAGTTGAAAATTCTTCTTCAATCAACCGTTTTTTATCCTATGGTAGGGGGTGTTGAAACGGTAACAGAATGTCTTGCCAACAATTACCTTGCTTTGGGGCATGATTGCACTGTCATTACCCGTACTTCCTCTTCCGAATCGGACGACCGATTTGCCTTTAAAGTGGCAAGAAATCTTTCTTTTAGACAAAAACTCAACATTATTTCCCAACACGACATTCTGCATTGCAATGGTGCAAGCTTGGAACTTGTTATTTGGGCAAAAATTTTGGGTAAACCTGTAGTATGGACGCACGTGGGGTATCAACTTACCAGCATCGACGGTTTAGGCTGGCACATGGGCGAGGCTTCTCCATTGTCTCCTTTTCATTCTTTTTTATTTCATTGCCGCAAACAAGGGTTACTAAAAGCAAGTGCCGAATATGCTAAACTTCTTTTGAGGCGATTGGTGGCCAAAACCTTGGTTGACCGTCATGTGGCCGTTACGGGTTGGGTGGCAAAAAGACAACCATTTAAAAATCAAGAAGTTATTTATAATCCATTTCCTACAGGTCGTTTTGCATCGGTGGTTGAAAAAGAAAATGATGAATACGATTTCTTTTATTTGGGCAGGTTAGTGTCCGAAAAAGGAGTGGCCACGCTTTTGAAAGCATTTGCAGGGTTTATTTCGGCAAGGCCCAATTATGAGAAAAAACTATTGGTGATAGGTGGCGGTAGTTGGCAAGAAAATGTCGAAAAACTGGCAGATGATTTGGGAATTAGAACCAAAGTGGATTTTGTGGGCAAACAAACAGGTGAAGCATTGCTCAATTATGTGGCTAAGGGAAAAATTGCTATCATTCCTTCCGACTGGGAAGAACCAATGGGAGGTGTGGCCTTAGAAGTATTGGCGGCGGGCAAACCAGTCATAGTTTCTGAAAGGGGAGGTTTGGCAGAATGCGTACAAGGGGCAGGTTTAACATTTCCAAATCGCGATTTCAAAGCCTTGCAAATCCAAATGGAACGGTTGGTTTCAGACGAGGTTTTATTGGATAAACTTAGAACTGAGGCGAAATTTCAGGTACAAAAATTTGATGAACTTGCACTTACCCGTCAATATGTACACACTTTTCATCAATTTGTAAATGAGGCAAATAGACCAAAAAATAGGATATTATTCTGCTCGCGTCTGTTTTATCCTAGCATTGGTGGTGCTGAAACCAATGCCGAAATATTGGCCAATGAATTTGTTAAGTTGGGGTACGAAGTAATTGTGATTACTGAAACTCCGCTAGGCAATAAGCCTGAAAAAATATACCAGTTTAAGTTGGTTAGGCAACCTAGTGCGATTAAATTGTTGAAATTGGTCTCATGGGGCGATGTGTTTTTCCAAAATGGCATTAGCATAAGGCAGGCTTGGCCACTTATTTTTTATAAGAAAAGATGGGTAATTCGACATTTTACATGGCTCTATCAGCACAATTTTTTTGGTAAAATAAATGCCTTTTTGAAGTTTTTGCTCAACAAGTTTGCAGTATCTGTTTCGGTAAGCGAGTCCATTGCACACCATCTGCGTTCTCCTTCTTTCGTTATCACCAATCCTTACAATGACCAATTGTTCAGGTTAATACCAAATGTGAAGAGAGACATTGAATTGGTATATTTGGGCAGATTGGTGTCCGACAAAGGGGTAGACCAATTGCTTGAAGCACTATCCAAATTACGTTCCAAAAATTGTTTTCCTAAATTGTCCGTTATTGGCACAGGCGAAGAAGAGATTGAGTTGAAAAAGAAATCAGTAATGCTTGGCCTCGACAACCAAGTTAATTTTTTAGGGGTGAAAGTAGAGGAAGAATTAGTACAGCTTTTGAATAGGCATAAAATAATGGTGATGCCATCGGTGTGGGACGAACCATTTGGAGTGGTGGCTTTAGAAGGAATCGCTTGCGGTTGTGTGGTAATAGGTTCTGAGGGGGGCGGATTGAAACAAGCCATTGGCAGCTGTGGCATTACCTATAAAAATGGTGATATTGAACAGCTTACATTTTTGTTGTATAATTTGTTGTCACAACCTCAAGTTTTGGAAGAATACACATCAAATAGAATTCAGCATTTGGCCAAACACAAAAAGGAATTAATTACAAAGCAATACATCGAGGTTTTATTTAATAATGCTTAGAAGATGAGTACAAAAACGACACCTCGAATTGTTGTTTCGCATCCTGGCAAACAATACGTACACCAGCTTTTATACGCCTTACAACGAGAAGGTTATCTGCAATTATTCATTACGAGCATTTGGTACAAACCCAGCTTTTGGGTGTACAAATTCATTAACTCAATGCCAATTATTGGCAAAATTATTTTTCATAAATTTTTGAAGAAAAAGACTTTTGCCAATCAGCAAGATGAACTAATTGAGCAATATCCTTGGAAAGAAATGTGGAGGCAAATCTTGGTGCAACTTTCTACCAAGTATAGGTCAGAAAAATATGTTTTTGCAGTAGAAAAGGCACACGACAAATATGTGGCAAAGCGTCTTAGAAAACTTAGACCCGATATTTTTATCGGATACGAGAAATCTAGTTTGGAAAGCTTCAAAGAAATAAAACGGCAGGGAGGTATCACTGTGCTAGATTTGGCGCAAGTGCATTACAAGTACCTCGTCGAGCTGCGCGACACACAAGAAACATTTCATGACCTTTTCGAAGATAAGAATTTGTTTGATGAGATAAATAAAGTGAAAGCAGAAGAATACCAATGTGCCGATTATATTTTGACACTCTCTGAATTTGCGAAATCGACACTTGTCAGATATGGGATTGATGAACGTAAAATTTTTATAGCCAATATCGGTTTCAATCCAGCCGTTTTTACACCCAAGACAGAATACAATAAACAGCCAATCGATGTCCGTGAACTCAAATTGATTTACACAGGCACCTTTACGAAGAGAAAGGGGGTTCATTTACTTTTACAAGCAGTTCAAGAACTTAACTTGCCCGGTTTAGAACTCACGATTATCGGTCCAGTTTTGGATGGACAAGAATTGTTTGAAAAACATAAAAATTTATTCACGTATTATGATTTTTTACATCACGATGAACTAGTAAAACATCTTCAAGCCTCCGACGTGTACGTTTTTCCTTCTTACCTTGACAGTTGGGCGATGACAGTAGTAGAAGCGATGGGTTGCGGATTGCCCGTTATTGTAACAGAAAACACTGGGGCTAAAAGTGCTGTGATAGATGGTGAAAATGGATTTATAATACCTATTAATGATTTGGAGGCGCTTAAATCGAAAATCAGTTATTTTTATAACAACAGAGCAGAAATTCAAAACATGGGTACTAAAGGAGTCGAAAAAGCAAAACACTTGTCTATTGAAGCTTATGCTCAAGCAATCATCAGTATATTTAAAGAAATAGGTACTTAAGAGGGGAAATAGGGTTATTTCATTCGCAATAACCCATATTTTAATGTACAATAAATGGCTCTAAAACCATCCTTCCATCCTATTTTTTTTCCTTCTTCATAAGTGCGACCGTAAAATGAAATGCCTACTTCATAGATTCTTACGTTAGGGACTCTGGCTATTTTTGCAGTTACCTCTGGTTCAAATCCAAATCGTTTTTCATTCAATGTCAACCCTTTCAACATTTTGACATCGAAAAGTTTGTATTATGCGTTCATACCTTTTTCAGGCAAATCAAACCAAAATATTTATATATTTTAAAATTGAAAATATATAAAAGGTGCTTCTTTCAAAGGCCAAAGAAAGAAAAAAATCATGCCAAGAATGAAAAATGACATTATCTGGGCTTTTTTTGACATTCTATTTATATAGTTCTCAAAACCATTCACTTTGTAGGAAATGAAGTGTAAAATCATAAATCCAAAAAGAAACAATAATGTACTGAAGAAATTCAATCTGCCAAGTCCCATGTTTTGAATCTGAAAATTGAAGTCGAACAATACAAATTTTTTCATGGCGATTAACATTTTGTCAAAATCAGTTATTCGGAATGAAATCCAAGATATCCACACAAAATATTGAAAAATAAACCAAGCAATAACCCAAAGAAAAGGGTTGGTTAATTTTTGAAATTTTTTGTCTAAAGATAAAATTCTGTAAACCACTAAAATAAAACCATGTAAACCGCCCCATACCACGAAATTCCAACTAGCTCCGTGCCATAGTCCACCCAATAGCATAGTAAGCATTAAGTTTCGATATGTTTTAAGTGCGCTACCTCTATTTCCACCCAATGGAATATATAAATAGTCTTTCAGCCAAGAGGATAAACTAATATGCCATTTGGTCCAAAAATCTGATGGGGAGATTGCAAAATATGGACGGTTGAAGTTGATTGGGAAGTGAAAACCAAGAAAACCAGCCAATGCAATGGCCATGTCAGAATAACCAGAAAAGTCACAATATATTTGGACAGTAAAGCACAAAACTGCCACCCAAATAACAATGCTTGGGTAGTTTTCAGGAGAATTAAGAACAAAATCGGCGAAAGTTGTAAGGTTGTCGGCTATGATAATTTTTTTAAAAAGACCTTTAATAAAAAGGAGTAAATATTTTGAATCATAGTTCAAATCTTTTTTTTCTTTTAACTGAGAAATGAAATCATTGGGGCGAAGAATCGGACCTGCAACTAGTCTGGGAAAGAAGGCCAGAAATAACGCAAAATCTATGAGATTCGAAGCAGGTTTAGTGTCCCCTTTGTAAATGTCAACATTATAGCTAATGACCTCAAAAGTGTAAAAAGAGATGCCGATAGGTAAAAGTACATTTAACGAAGTCCAGGAGGGTTGATGACCGAAAAAGCGAAGAATAAAAAATAAGTTATCTTCTAAAAAGTGGTAATATTTGAAAAAAGCTAGAAGAGAAAGATTAGTTAAAATTGTTAAAATTAACCATTTCTTTTTTGTGCTAGAGTTAGCAATCAATTTGCCAGTAAAGAAGTTGAAAATGGTCGTGCCAAGCAATAAAAAAATGAAGGCAGGATTCCAAAACATGTAGAAACCATAGCTGAATAAAAGCAACCAAGTTTTTTTACTAGTATTGGCTTTGGCGGCTAGCATTACCAAAACCAGCAATAGGAAGAAGTAGAGAAATTCTATGGTCTGGAATAGCATTCGTTTAGTTTTTTGGCCAATTCAGAGGTTATTTGAATAGCACCATTTTCACTTGGGTGAAGATGGTCTACAAATTGGTCTTTTGTAAGCAAATGTGAAAAGTTGACAAAACGAACGTTGGCTATTTTTGAGTGATTGCAAAAAGAATCAATAGAGGCATGATATCCTGTTTTGAAGTTGATTAATTCAGGATTTAATGGAGTAAAAACCACTATGTAACGCGTATTTTTTTCTTTTAGGTAAGCAGCTGTTCTTTTAATAATTTCTATTTTAATTGAATCTATTTTCAAGTTATACAGAGCCTTAGTTGGATTATTTTGCTTTATAAGTGCCTGAAGTTGTTGGTCATTTAATCGAGTGGTATAGTTGCGGGGATAATACAATTCAGTAGTTA
>DMUD01000083.1:0-3312 GCA_003476475.1 Cytophagales bacterium
TGAAAGCCAAACTGATAATCGGTGTGTTGGGTGCGCAAATAGATGGTGACAAACTGGCCGGCTACGACAAAGCAGGGGCAGTTTTGGGAATGGGAATGGAATTGAAATTGGGTGAAAAATTCTCCATACAACCCGAAGTGTTATATGCCCAAAAGGGGGCAAGAAGCAGCAACAAATCGCCCTATTTTGGCATTGTGCGGCTTAGCTACATAGACCTAAACGGAGTGCTCAATTTTTACCTGAAAGACAATATTGTGCTGCAAGGCGGCATATATTATGGGCTGCTTTTCCGTGCCAAAGCCGACGCAGGACTTGGATTTGTAGATGCCCTAAACCTATATAACAAAACTGATTTGGGTTATTTGGCTGGTGTCGAATATCGATTTACCCCTAAAACGAGTGCCAATCTGCGTTTTGGCTATTCTTTGGCCAATATCAGTCCCATTATTCCACAATACAACAATATTATTTCATTCACACTGCGTGTCCAATTGGCCGATTGAAGAAAATTTGCCAATGGTCTTCTTTTAGGAAAAATTGCTCATGAGCAGGCAAGCGCAGTACAGGGGCCTCGATGCCTTTTGCAAATACCTTGGGCGAAATGCCTACTCTAGCTTCGTCCCATAGGTTGGCTTCCAAAAATTGGTTGAGGAGTCCGGTGCCGCCTTCCACTAAAACAGAACCAATGCCTTTTTGGTACAAACGCGCCATAATTTGTTCCAACACGGCTTCGTCCCTGTTTAGCTTAAAATACTGAAGGCTATCTTCTTTTTCAAAATTAAAAACATACCAACCCTGAAATTGGTCGGAGGGATAATTGGAAACTATGTTGCCTTTGGCATCGAACACGATTTTGACAGGTTGCTTGTGGGTAGCCCAATACCTTACATTCAGTTGCGGACGGTCGTGCAAAAAAGTGTTGGCACCCACCATAATGGCCTCTTCTTCGGCACGCCATTTGTGTACCAACTGTTGTGAGAGTGTGTTGCTTATTTGCTTGTCTTTTGGGTCAGCTTCCAAAGAAGGCGCTATAAAACCATCGGCAGTTTGTGCCCATTTCAATAGCACATAGGGACGTTTTTTTTCGTGAAATGTGACAAAACGCTTGTTTAATTGTTGTGCCTCGGACTCCAGCAAACCTACCTCCACTTCCAAACCGGCATTTTTCAATTTTGCAATGCCTTTTCCTGCTACCAATGGGTTGGGGTCCAACATGGCCACCACCACTCTTTTGATTTTGTTTTTGATAATCAAATCGGCACATGGAGGTGTTTTGCCATGATGCGAGCAAGGCTCAAGCGTGACATACAAAGTGCTTTTTTCTATCAGATGGCTTTCGTTTACATTCCGAATGGCCTCTACTTCGGCATGGGGGCCACCGTACTTTTTGTGCCAGCCCTCACCTATGATGTTGGCATCATGCACCAGCACTGCCCCTACCATAGGGTTTGGACTCGCGCTGCCCAAACCAAGACTGGCCAGCTGGAGCGCGCGTTGCATATATTGGGTGGGCGTGCACAAAACCGCTATTGCTGCGAAAGTTTCAAAATGTAATCGAAGTCGGATTTTTCAATGGGAATAACCGAAAGTCTGCTCTGTTTGACCAAGCCTATGTGATTGACGGAGCCATCGGCTTTTAGTTGCGCCAAGGTGACGGGTTTTTCAAGTTTTTTTTCAGCCACCACTTCTACCGCCAGCCAGCGATTGTCTTCTGTAGTAGGGTCGGGAAATGCTTCTTTCACAATTCTAGCCACGCCTACCACTTCTTTTCCTATGTTGCTGTGGTAGAAAAGCGCCAAATCTCCTACCTGCATGTTGCGTAAATTGTTTCGTGCGGTATAGTTACGCACACCGTCCCAAGTACCAGTGCCTTGCTTTACAAGGTCGTCGTAGGCATATACGTTAGGTTCGCTTTTCAGTATCCAATAGTTCATTTACCACTCTATCGCTTTCTTGTCCAAAAAATCTTGAACACCTTTTTTACAATCATCGGTTAGGCGGGCATCTACGTTTTGTTGGGCAGTATAGGCAAATGCTTCGCCAAAATTCATATTCTGAATACGAAATAGCAATTGTTTGGTAAGTGCCATAGCTTGTGGCGAATTGGTATGGCACAAATGCTGTGCATATTCCCAGGTTCTTTCTTCAATTTTATCGGCTTCCACTAGTTCGTATATCATACCGATGTTTACTGCTTTTTCGGCCGAAATAGAATCGCCTGAAAGCAAGAGCGGCCTAGCTTTGCCTCCAATTTTGCGTTTTAAAAACAAGGCGACTATAGATGGCACAAATCCCATTTTTACCTCGGGATAACCAAACTTGGCCTCAGGAACTGCAAAACAAAAGTCGGCAATGGTTGCCATGCCACAACCACCCGCCAAGGCATGGCCTTGCACCTGGGCAATGACCACTTTTTTCAGGGTATAAATGGTGCGATATAAATGCTCCAATTGTTTGGCATCTTGCAAGTTTACCCCCCATGGTTGTCCTTGCATCTCTTTCATTTTGTACAAGTCTATGCCAGAGCAAAAAACAGTACCTGCTGCTTTCAAAATAATGACTTTTACTAATTCATTGGCTTCCATTTCTACGAAAGCTTGACTTAGCTCAACAATCATCTCGGTTGAAAGCGCATTTCTCAAATCGGGCCTGTTAAGGACGATGATGCCTACTCTATCCTTTACTTCTGTCAGTATATTTTCCATTGCATATAAGGTCTATTTCAAAAGCCCTGTTGGATAAATCCCAAATATTTGACATTTTACCAGATGCCCGAATACATTTTTTAGATTGCAAAATTAGGTGTTTAGCGTTAGTAAATTGAAGTAAATCTTCCTTTTTAGCACAAGGATATGTGACATATACAATATCATACCCATTATTTGAATTTATTTTGTTTGTAGAGTGGGGCGGATTTTGCAAAACCAAAATTTTGGTCGCCCCATATTTCCACTCAAATTGGTCTTTAGGCAATTTTATGAAATAAAATTTATGTATTCCTCGTGTCTTAAGTGGTTCTATCACCTGAAAATGCATCGCAGATTGGTTTTGACCTAATGAATAGCTATGCCATATATGGGCGGTACGCGCTTTGACTATCACAATGCAAACTCCCTTTTTTAAAGAACAAACCAATAAAAGATGGCGTGACATGGTGTGCTTGGACTTCCAAATGCGCGAACATGAAAAGCAAGTTGCCAATACCAAGCAGGCCAACAGAAACCGTTTGTCTTTCAGTTTTATGAGTAAAACAAAAAGCAGCAAAATGAGATACAAAGCCACTATTTCCCACGCATCAAAAGAAAGCGTAGA
>DMUD01000083.1:3522-5184 GCA_003476475.1 Cytophagales bacterium
ATGAGATACAAAGTCACTATTTCCCACGTATCAAAAGAAAGCGTAGAAACAACCGAACCTGGCAAATGCAAAACGTAATACATGCTGGCATTCAGGCCGGCAACCGCATTTTTCAATATTAAGCCAAAAAGCATTTGACATGTTGGCCAAAAAGAAACTGCGAAAAAAAGAATGCCCACATATAAAATGAGACTAGAAGCCCAAATAACCCACAAGTTTGCCACTAAAAAATAAATGGGGAATTGATGGAAGTAAAATAAAACCAAAGGGAAAGTAGTGAGCTGTGCAGCCATAGAAATTGTCGTGATATCCCATGTCCATTTCGCCAATTTCCATTTGGGCTGTAGCAAAGAGGCTATCTTGGGCTGAAAAAATACTATGCCCAGCACCGCCATGAAAGAAAGCTGAAAACCCACATTCAGAATCATGTACGGAGAAAAAAACAACAATATAAAGGCAGTGAAACCTAATGTATTGTACAAATTACCCTTTTTGCCCACCCATTCGCCAATCAATACCACACTACACATTACCACCGCACGCAGTACAGATGGTGAAAAAGCGGTAATCGCTCCAAAAAACCAAATCGCCAAAAATGCGAGAGCGTAATACAGGTGCGCCAGTTTTCTGTTTTTTCTAAGAATCCCCAATAAAGATTGAAGCAGACTGAAAATAAGCCCTACGTGCATACCCGAAACAGCCAACACATGAATAGCACCTGCCGCAGAATAAGCTTCAAGCAATTCTGTGTCAAGCGATTGACGAATACCCAAAATCAGCATAGAAGCCACGGCAAACTCTTGGTTGTTGCCCATTGCATTTCGCAAAAAACGTGAAAATATTTCCCTGTATATGAACGCATATTTCCACAAGAGGCTAGGCGGTTCGTTCTTCAGCCATGCCCACTGGCCTTGGTACAAAAAATGCCTGTGGTATATTCCTTTAAATGACAAATGCTTTTTGAAATCAAACTCACCGGGATTTTTTGGACATTCCACCTCTTGCGGTTTTCCTTTAATAAGAAAATAATCGCCGTATTTTAGGTTGGCATCCGAAGTGCGGGCAGGAAAATATACCAACACTTTTCCATTCGTTTCCAACCATTTACCTTGTTTATGTATGGCTTTCACACGCATGTAGGTACTTGAAGAACGAGGTTTTGCCACTATTTCATCGTCGATTACTCCTATGTAGGCCGTAGCGTCTTGGGCAAAGTGTGAAAAGTGGCGCACGTCCAAAATGGGTGTATTTCTTTCACAAATCCAGGCACCTCCAAAAAAGACGAATAAGAAGGCTACAATCCCCAACACTAATTCTTTGGCAATACGCGCGAAAAAATAAAGGAGTAGGTACGCTATTCCGAGTACAAGAACAAACAATTTGGAATACTGAAAAACTGAAGGCAAATGGAGGTAGGCCACGATTCCAGCCATAAAAAATACTGACAACCTTAAAAACGGATAAGGTGCAACGGCAATCATCGCACTAGTCTTAAAGATTTATTTCGCCCTCAAAGACTTTTATGGCTGGGCCAATCAGGAATACATTTTCAAATATCGACTCGGCCTTTGGTTCAAATGATACTTTCAGTTCGCCACCTTTGGTGTGAATTGTCACAGGACTTTCATATCCTTCATAATAGGAAGCAATCGCACAAGCCGT
>DMUD01000130.1:0-3284 GCA_003476475.1 Cytophagales bacterium
GATAACGCGAATGTTTTCGGCACGACATGTACTTTGGGGCAAGCCGTATTCTATCGTTTCAATTTCATGTGGTGCCTTTAATTCCAAACCTTGTTTGCTTACCAAAAGACCCCCATTTTTGATTTTAGCCACAAAATGGTGAAAGGCTTCTTTTACCGCCTCGTGCGTATCATAAATGTCCAAATGGTCTGCATCGGTGCTGGTAACGATGGCCATATCGGGTTCAAGCGACAGGAATGAGCGGTCGTATTCGTCGGCTTCTACAACTATGGCTTCGTGCTTTTCACCTATTAGAAGGTTGGAATTGAAATTGGCACTAATTCCACCCAAAAAGGCATTTACCTTGCGTCCTGCAGCATGCAAAATGTAAGCCACCATGGTAGAAGTGGTCGTTTTGCCATGTGTTCCGGCTATTGCAATGGTGGGTTTGTTTCGTGTAATAACTCCCAACACCTGCGAACGTTTTACCACTTGGAAACCATTTTCGGCAAAATAGGTCAGCTCCTTCATATTGCTAGGAATAGCGGGAGTGTATATGACTAGGGTTTGCTCTTTGTTTTTGAATTCGATGGGTATTTGTTTTGTGTCGTCTTCAAAATGTATGGCCATGCCCTCTGAAACAAGTGCATTGGTCAGGTCGCTAGCACTTTTGTCGTAGCCAGCTACTTCGTAACCCATGGCTTTGAACCAGCGCGCTAATGCACTCATGCCTATTCCGCCTATGCCAATCAAATAAATGTGGGAGTAATTTTCCTGACTAGTAAATTCTTTCTTTTCGGTTTGTTGTTCGATTGCCGAAACAAGGCTATTTTCATCCAATTTCTCGTTTTGGGTTGGCGTGAAATTGTTTTGAGTTTGTTGGGCGGCCAATGCTATTTTGTTGGCAGTTTTTAACACTTCCAGAGCAATTTCGTTGGCAGCGTTGGGACGACCTAAACTTGCAATATTTTTTATCAATGATGATTTTAAATTTTGGTCGGCCAATAAGGCTATCGATTTTTTAACAAGTTTTTCTTTTGCTTCTTGGTCGCGCACCATCAATGCGGCCTCTATTTCTACCAAAGCCATCGCATTTTTGGTCTGGTGGTCTTCCGATACGTTGGGAGATGGAACCAGTACTGTGGGTTTGTGCACTAAACAAAGCTCGGAAATGGACAAAGCACCCGCGCGCGAAATGACTACATCGGCGGCTGCATAGGCCAAATCCATCCTTTTAATGAAGTCAAAAATTTTTACCAATTTCGTTTGATGGCGATTGTCGGTTTTTTTGGCAATATCGAAGTACTGCTTTCCGGTTTGCCATATCACCTGAATATTTTTTCTTATAATCTCATCAAAACCAGCATCCAAGCTTTCGTTTATTGTTCTTGCTCCAAGGCTTCCACCTATGACTAGAATCGTTTTTTTAGATGGGTCTAGGTTGAAAAATCTGATAGCTTCTTCTTTTTTACCCGTTATGTTCAAAATGTCTGTACGTACTGGATTGCCCGTCAGTACTATTTTGCTTGCTGGAAAATATCTTTCCATTTTTTCGTATGCCACGCATATTTTATTTGCTCTTTCGGCCAGCAAACGATTGGTTACACCTGCGTAGGAATTTTGTTCCTGAATAAGCGTGGGAATGCCGTGATATTGAGCCGCTTTTAAAATAGGGCCACTTGCATAGCCGCCCACGCCAACGACCACATCGGGAGCAAATTCTTTTACAATACGACGTGCCGCAAACATGCTGTGCAACAGTTTGAAAGGAAACAACAAATTTTTGAAGGAAAGACTGCGTTGAAAACCGCTTATCCATAGCCCTTTGATAGGATACCCAGCCTCGGGTACTTTTTCCATCTCCATACGGCCTTCTGCTCCTACAAACAAAATATCGACGTCTTTTACCAATGCTTTCAAAGCGTTGGCAATGGCAATAGCAGGGTATATATGCCCACCAGTACCACCTCCTGAGATGATGACTTTCAATGTTTTCTGTATGTTGGTTGTTTTAGTCATGACAGGCTATCGTGTTCTATTTTGTTTCGTTTCCAGTTCTTTCTTCTTAATTTTCTTCAGCTCCTTCGCCCCTGCTTACACTTAATATTATGCCAATAGAAACTCCCGTAAAGAGCAACGAAGTGCCACCCATGCTCAAAAGTGGTAGTGGCAAGCCTGTAATAGGGCCCAATCCCACTGCTACCCCCATATTGATCATGGCTTGTATCACAATTAGAAAACTGAGCCCTGCAGATAATAATCCGCCAAAGGCCCGCTGACTATTGGCCACGGTAAGCATGCCTCTATACAGCAGAAGCAAGTACAACCCAATGACTGTAACACCTCCTAGTAAACCGTACTCTTCTACTACTATGGCGAAAATGAAGTCGGAATAGGGGTGGGGTAAAAAATTGCGTTGTGTGCTATTGCCAGGGCCTTTTCCAGTAATGCCACCTGTGGATATGGCAATATAGGATTGTTCTAATTGAAAGGGTATCTCGGTTTGTGTGAAAGAGGCTAACCTATTGTAAAAGGTTTTCCAGCGTTGTCCAAACGCCAGTGCCAGTGAAAACGCCAACACTACAACTAGGAACAGCATACCTAAGTATTTAAAGGGAACACGGCCAATGAACATGAGGAGAAAACAAGTGGCCGCCATCATAATAGCCGTGGACATATTGCTGAGTGCGATAAGTCCACAAACGGCACCAGACCACAATAAGATAGGGATCAGTGTTTTTTTGATGTCTTCAATGTCTGACTGGTTTTTGGCCAGCATGGCAGCCAAATTGGTTATTAAGGCAAATTTGGCCAAGTCGGAAGGTTGAAAGGTTTGATTGATGAGTGGAATAGTGAGCCAGCGTGAAGCATCGTTGATGGTAGATCCAAAAAAGAAAGAATAAAGCAGAAATGGTACCGAAAGGATGAGAGCAAATCGTGAGATTTTTGAATAGTAACGGTAATCAACCAAATGTGCCAACCACATTACAAACAAAGATACTATCACGAAAATGAGTTGTTTGGCCAGAAAATACTCGGTGTTTCCGTGGTGTTTTTTGAAAGCCAATGTGCCTGCCGCGCTATAAACGGTAAGTATGGAAAAGATAGCCAAAGCAAAAACTACAAACCAAATGACAGGGTCTCCTTTAAAGACCCGTTCAAAACGTTCTTTCAAAACATTGTGATGTGAGACAGTTTCGGCCATATCAGTTTTGGTTTCTCGTTTTTTGGGCTATTTTTTGTACTTGTTCTTTAAATTGTTTGCCTCTGTCTTCGTAGTTTTTAAACAAATCGAAGCTGGCACA
>DMUD01000130.1:3620-3880 GCA_003476475.1 Cytophagales bacterium
GAGAGCAAAACCGTATCGCCCAATTTTGCATGTTTGAATGATTCCCTCACGGCGGCTTCCATTGAATCAGTTTCCACAATCTGCCCTACTTTGCCCGCGAAAAATTCAACCAGTTTGTGGTTGTCTTTTCCCATGCACACCAGCGTAGGTACTTTGCTTTTCACCAATGCTTCTATTTGGCTGTAATCGTTTCCTTTGTCTACCCCACCAAGAATTAGAATGACCCGATTTGTCATGCTTTCCAAAGCATAGTAAACCGA
>DMUD01000130.1:4147-4551 GCA_003476475.1 Cytophagales bacterium
TCTACATTGGTTGCTTTCGAATCGTTTATGAAGGTGATGCCCTTTATTTTTTCCACAAACTCCATTCTGTGCTCTACCGCATTGAAAGAGGCCAAGCCTTTTAGAATTTGATATTTTTCCAACCCTAATTCTATGCAAGCCAATACCGCCACCATGGCGTTCAAATAATTGTGTTTTCCTTTAAGGCTAATGGCTTCTTTTGAAATCGACCAGCTATCTCCTTTAATCTGAAAATGAAGCATTTCTCCGTCAAACCAAGCACCTTGGGTAGGCTGTTTTGTCAAAGAAATTTCTATCAAGCTTGGTTTTATTTCGCGGTTCTTTAATTCAGATAAAATGGGTTCATTGTCGGTAAATACAATGAAATAGTCACTACTGTCTTGGGCTTGGGCAATACGAAATTT
>DMUD01000123.1 GCA_003476475.1 Cytophagales bacterium
GTGTTATTCGATGTAGAAGTAATATTCATGTATCCATGGGCGGTCAATTTTAGGGAATTGGGTTATGTAGGTTTTGTAGAAATGTTGATATTCATGGCCTTGTTGTTAGCAGGATTTTATTATGTCATAAAAAGAAAAGCGCTGGATTGGGAATAGTCACTAACCAAATGGTACTATTTACGGTTAATAAGCTTAGATAAAAGGATTGAAAAAATGAAGACGGTTAAAGCTCCAATAGGGGTAGAAGGTCCGGGGTTCTTTGCTACCTCTTTCGATGAAGTGATTGGAATTGCCAGAGCCAATTCGCTTTGGCCGCTTCCCTTTGCTACTTCGTGTTGCGGCATTGAATTTATGGCGACCATGGGTTCTCACTATGATTTCGGTCGTTTTGGCGCCGAGCGTTTAAGTTTTTCGCCTCGCCAAGCCGATGTGTTGATGGTAATGGGTACTATTGCCAAAAAAATGGCCCCTGTGGTACGCCAAGTATACGAGCAAATGGCCGAACCACGTTGGGTAATGGCGGTTGGGGCTTGTGCTTCTAGTGGAGGTATTTTTGACACTTACAGCGTGTTGCAAGGTATAGACGAAATAGTGCCAGTAGATATATATGTACCAGGTTGCCCACCACGCCCTGAACAAATTATTGACGGTTTTATGCAAATTCAAGAAATGGCAAAAAACGAATCTTTGCGCCGTCGCGAAACAGAAGAATATAAAAAATTGCTTGCCAAATACGAGATTGTATAGTAAACATGACAAAAATCTCAAATAATTTCCTGTTAGAACAGTTGCAAAGCAAGTTTGGTGACAAAATTTTGTCATACGACGAGCCACATGGTATGCTTACTGTAGTGGCCGATCCAAGCATCAACATAGAAATACTGGAATTTTTATTCCAAGAACCGCAACTTCAGTATCAGTTTTTGACCGATGTTTGCGGCATTCATTATCCCGACCAAGATTTGCCTCTTGGAGTCGTGTATCATTTGCACAGTTTAGCCAACAACCATAGGGTACGTTTCAAATTTTTTCTTCCAGATCACAACCCCCACATACGCACCGCAAGTCAGTTGCATGCGGGAGCCAACTGGATGGAACGCGAAACATTCGATTTCTATGGGATTATTTTCGACGGGCACCCCAATTTGAAAAGGATTTTGAACGTGGACGAAATGGAAGTCTTCCCACTTCGCAAAGAATTTCCATTGGAAGACCCAAACCGCATCGACAAGCAAGATAAATTCTTTGGTAGATAACAACCCAATGACCAGCCACCTACCCTTAATCAACCAAATAGAAAAGGAGACTACCACGCTCAACTTGGGGCCTACACACCCTGCTACACATGGTATCTTTCAAAATGTACTGGAAATTGACGGAGAGAAAATTGTAAGTGCCGACCAAACCGTAGGGTATATTCACCGTGCGTTTGAAAAGTTGGCCGAGCGACGTCCATTTTATCAAATTACCACCCTTACCGACCGTTTAAACTACTGTTCCTCGCCCATAAACAACATGGGCTGGCACATGACGGTGGAAAAACTTTTGGGCATCACGCTTCCAAAAAGGGCACAATACATTCGTGTGATTGCAATGGAACTGGCCCGTATCGCCGACCATCTCATTCTGAATAGTATTTTGGCGGTAGATACGGGTGCCATGACAGGTTTCTTGTATGTGATGCAAGAGCGCGAAAAAATATATGACATCTACGAAGAAATTTGTGGTGCAAGGCTCACCACCAACATGGGTCGTATTGGCGGTATGGAGCGTGATTTGAACGACAACGCTATCAAAAAGATTCATCAGTTCCTGCGCGATTTTCCGAAAGTCTATGCCGAATTTGAAAAATTGGTTGCGCGCAACCGTATTTTCATGGATAGGACAATAGGCGTTGGAGGCATTTCTGCCGAAAGGGCACTGAGCTATGGTTTCACTGGTGTAAACCTTCGTGCAGCCGGGGTTGATTATGATGTGCGCGTCATGGAACCATACTCTTCCTACGAAGATTTTGAATTTGATATTCCAGTAGGGCAGCATGGCGATGTGTACGACCGTTTTTGCGTAGCTGGACAAGAAATTTGGGAAAGTGTGAAAATCATTAAGCAAGCCATCGAAAACTTGCCCACAGATTCCTACCATGCCGATGCTCCCGAATACTACCTGCCCCCTAAAGTAGAAGTATATAAAAATATGGAAGCCCTTATCTATCATTTCAAAATAGTGATGGGTGAAATTGATATGCCTGCTGGGGAAGTGTACCATGCGGTGGAAGGTGGGAATGGTGAATTGGGCTTTTATTTGGTTAGTGACGGTGGTCGTACCCCCTACCGTTTGCATTTCCGTCGTCCTTGTTTTATTTATTATCAAGCCTACCCTGAACTCATACATGGTTCTAATTTATCCGATGCCATTGTGACCATGAGTAGCTTGAATGTGATTGCTGGCGAGCTAGACGCATAAGAATTGTTTCATAAAATGGCAGAAGCAACAGAAAAAATACAATTTTCGCCCGAGGCAATGGAATTGGTTCAAAAGCAAATAGCCAAATTTCCAGAGGGCAAGCACAAATCGGCATTGTTGTCCATTTTACACATTGCCCAAGCCGAATTGGGAGGCTGGCTTTCGCCCGAGGTAATGGACTATGTGGCTACTATTCTGAAAATAGAACCTATAGAGGTGTATGAGGTGGCCACTTTTTACTCGCAATATTATACCGAGCCTGTAGGAAAATATGTATTTGAAGTGTGCCATACTGGGCCTTGCCATCTGCGTGGTTCCGACGAAATCATTGCCTATATGGAAAGGAAACTGGGCATTAAAAAAGGCGAAACAACGCCCGACGGAATGTTTACCATCAAAGGGGTAGAGTGTTTGGCGGCCTGTGGAAGTGCCCCCATGATGCAATGTGGCCTGCATTATCACGAACATTTGACCGAAGAGAGTGTCGATAAGTTGCTCGACGATTTCAAAAAAGAAAATAAAATTAGCAGACCCTTTCCTAATTAATACTGTACTTTAAAATGGGTGGAACAAAAATACTGACCAAAGACATAGGCACTCCAAATCTGCAACAGATTGACGTGTACATTGGCAAGGGAGGATATGCCTCTGTGCAAAAAGCACTCAAAACCATGTCGCCAGATGCCGTGGTGGATGAGGTCAAGAAATCAGGTTTAAGAGGTAGAGGTGGGGCAGGTTTTCCTACCGGTATGAAGTGGAGTTTTATCGACAAAACACCAGGCAAACCACATTATTTGGTTTGCAATGCCGACGAAAGCGAGCCTGGCACTTTCAAAGACCGCTACTTGATGGCCGAAAACCCTCATGTATTGATTGAGGGTATGATTACAGCCAGTTATGCCTTGGGAGCCAACCTATCGTATATTTATGTACGTGGTGAGCTTATGTATGTGGTGCGTATTTTGCAAAAAGCGATAGACGAAGCACGTGCCAAAGGATTCTTGGGGAAAAATATATTGGGTTCGGGTTTTGATTTAGACCTTCATGTAACCTGTGGTGCCGGAGCCTACATTTGCGGCGAAGAAACAGCACTTATTGAATCGCTTGAAGGTAAACGCGGCAACCCTCGCATCAAACCACCTTTTCCTGCCATAGCCGGTTTATGGGGAATGCCCACCGTGGTAAACAATGTAGAATCGATAGCAGCCGTGCCATGGATTGTGGTGAACGGTGGCGAAGAATATGCTAAATTAGGGGTAGGTAAAAGCACAGGCACTAAACTTATATCTGCCAGTGGCCACATCAACAAGCCTGGTGTGTATGAAATTGAATTGGGGGTGCCCGTTGAAGAATTTATTTATTCTGACGAGTATTGTGGCGGTATTTGGAAAAACAGAAAGCTGAAAGCGGTAGTGGCTGGTGGTTCTTCTGTTCCCATACTTCCAGCCCATCTTATTACCAAAACTGTTGCCGGCGAGTCTAGATTAATGACCTACGAGTCTCTTTCAGACGGTGGTTTTGCCACAGGTACTATGTTGGGTTCAGGTGGCTTCATCGTGTACGACGAAACTGCTTGCATTGTGCAAAACACTTGGAATTTTGCCCGCTTTTATCACCACGAATCTTGTGGCCAATGTAGCCCTTGTCGAGAAGGCACTGGTTGGATGGAGCGTGTATTGCATAACATTGAAAATGGTCATGGAAAGCAAAGCGATATAGATCTTTTGGTAGATGTGGCCAAGAAAATAGAAGGAAATACGATATGCCCGCTTGGCGATGCTGCAGCGTGGCCCGTAGCGGCAGCTATTCGTCATTTTAGGGATGAATTTGAATGGCATATAAACCATCCTGCCGAAGCTACCAAACCAGGAGCAGTTTACAAAGAAGCAGTTTTAGCCTAAATACACATGGCGCAAGAAGAAGTAAAATTTAAAGTAACAATAGACGGGGATGAGATAGAAGTAGCGCCTGGTACCACTATCTTGCAAGCTGCCAGACAATTGGGCAAGCATGTGCCACCTGCCATGTGCTACTACTCCAAACTAGAAGGTTCGGGTGGAAAGTGCAGGACTTGTTTGGTAAAAGTAACGGCCGGTTCTACCAAAGACCCTCGCCCAATGCCCAAACCTGTGGCTTCGTGTCGTACTATGGTGATGGACGGCATGGTAGTAGCCAACGAAACTTCGCCCGAGGTAATCGAAGCCCGTAAAAGTGTAGTAGAGTTTTTGCTCATCAACCATCCGCTCGATTGCCCTATTTGTGATCAGGCAGGTGA
>DMUD01000202.1:0-313 GCA_003476475.1 Cytophagales bacterium
AAATGGCGCAATGTATTTTACTTTGTTGCTTTGCAAATGCCCTATCATGTGCCATTCAATGTCTTTTGGCAACTCTTCGTATTTGACCACCATTTCTTGTACTTTATTTTCGCCAAAAACTTTAAGGCCTAGTTTGTACGCTTCCTCTAGCGTTTTTACGGAATGTGTTTTGGTGACGGCTACCAAAGTGCATTTTTTGTCTTTCAAATAATCAGATATCAGACGAAGGTTTTCTTCCAGCATTTTGAGTCTAAAGTTGTGTATTCAAATATACAGCATAGGAGCGATGCACAAGGACGAACTGTTAAAAAAA
>DMUD01000202.1:648-1010 GCA_003476475.1 Cytophagales bacterium
GTTAAGCGTCTTCGTTATGCCCCAAATAGTGTACTTTTGCCACTGTTTATACAAGTATGGACATACTAGGAGCATTATTAAAAAATGGGGTAAAGCTTGGCAAAGCGATTGAACAAGAAAATAAATCGCCTTTCAAGCTTCAGAAGAAACAATTGAAAAAGTTGTTGAAGATGTCGATGTTCACCGAAATTGGTAAAAAATACCATTTCGATAGGGTGTTAGCTCCGCTCGGTTTGTTGAGTCTTTCCAACAAAAGAGAGTTTTACAATCGTTACAAAAAAAATGTCCCTATTTATTCCTACAACAAGATTTACAATGAATTTTGGTACAAAAGCCTAGATGGGAAGCCTAATGTTACTTGG
>DMUD01000202.1:1278-14059 GCA_003476475.1 Cytophagales bacterium
CCTAATGTTACTTGGCCAGGAAAAGTCAAATACTTTGCCTTGAGCTCAGGTACTTCCGAGGCGGCCACCAAGCACATTCCCGTAACCAAACACATGATAAAGGCTATTCGAAAAACTAGCCTTCGTCAGGTTTTGGCACTACACCACTACCATTTACCCTCCGAAATTTATACCAAGGGTATTTTGATGTTGGGGGGTAGTACTCACTTGCACTACAACGGCACTTATTTCGAAGGCGATTTGAGCGGGATAGGCGCTTCCAACCTTCCTTTTTGGTTTCAGCATTTTTACAAGCCCGGCAGGCGCATATCGCGATACCGTAACTGGAACGAGAAATTAGAGGAGATTGTAAAGGCCGCCCCCAACTGGGATATTGGGTTCATAGTAGGTGTGCCGGCATGGATGCAGATATTGCTGGAAATGATTATTGAACGATATGGATTGAAAAATATTCATGAGATATGGCCCAATCTTTCCGTCTACACCCATGGGGGAGTGTCGTTCGAGCCATACAAAAAGGGCTTTGAGAAATTGCTTGGCCGTCCAATTAAATATATTGAAACATATTTGGCCTCGGAAGGATTTATCGCTTTTCAAGACGACCCCAATAGCGAGGGCATGAAGATGATTTTAAACAACGGTATATTTTACGAGTTCGTACCCTTCAATTCAGACAATTTCGATACCGACGGTGAGATAAAAGAAACGGCACAGACCTTGATGATAGACGAGGTAGAAGAGGGCAAAGAATATGCTTTATTGTTGAGCACTTGTGCAGGCGCATGGCGCTATCTGATAGGCGATGTGGTGCGTATTTTAAATAAAAAAAAGGCTGAAATTGTGATTACAGGCCGAACCAAACATTATTTGAGCCTATGTGGCGAACACCTTTCGGTCGATAACATGAACAAAGCTATAGAAATGGTTTCCAACGACTTGAATATTGTTATCAAAGAATTTGCCGTAGCCGGTATACCCTATCAAACCATGTTTGCGCACCATTGGTGGATAGGGTGCGACACACCAGTTGACCTGCAGGTGCTGAAAAACAAACTGGACGAATATTTAAAAGAACTGAACGACGATTATAAAGTAGAACGTATCGCGGCATTGAAAGATGTAATTGTCACTGTGTTGCCTACCGACACTTTTTATGCTTGGATGGAAAGCAAAGGAAAAGTGGGTTCACAAAACAAATTTCCGCGCGTGTTGAAAAATGGCACGTTAGAAAGTTGGGTTGATTTTGTAAAAGAACGGAAAATAGGAAAAATTTAATTCATGCTTTCAAAGCGCATTATTCCCTGCCTCGACATCAAAGACGGAAAAACCGTAAAGGGCGTGAATTTTTTAGAGCTACGCGATGCAGGTGACCCTGTTGAACTGGCTGAGGCCTACGCTCGTGCAGGAGCCGACGAACTAGTGTTTTTGGACATTACGGCGACTGTTGAAAATCGCAAAACCTTGGTGGAATTGGTCAAAAAAGTGGCCTCTGTTATCAACATCCCTTTTACCGTGGGCGGCGGCATTTCTTCTGTGGAAGATGTTTCGGCTTTGCTGGCCGCTGGTGCCGACAAAATTTCCATCAATTCATCGGCAGTGAAAAACCCCGATTTGGTGAATAAATTGGCGTTGGAATTTGGGAGTCAGTGCGTGGTAGTGGCCATCGATACCAAAAAAATAGGCGACAAGCACATCGTGCATACCCACGGCGGACGAACACCTACCGAAATCGATACGCTTATATGGTCTAAAGAAGTACAAAACCGTGGTGCTGGCGAAATATTGCTAACCTCTATGGATCATGATGGTTGCAAACAAGGTTTTGCATGCGAACTCACGGCTCTTGTTTCCCAAAATGCCAATATCCCCGTCATAGCTTCGGGCGGAGCAGGAAATATGGCACATTTTGCCGAAGTTTTTTCTGCAGGCAAAGCCGATGCCGCATTGGCTGCCAGTATTTTCCATTTTAAGGAAATAGAAATTCCACTTCTGAAATCTTACCTAAGTCGCAACGGAATAGAAGTTAGAATGTAAATTTTATCGCATGTTTAGCAAAGAGGAAGTGGCTGAATACTATAATACCACTCAGTCGCATTACGAGAAATGGTGGGACTTGGGCAAAAGCCTTTCTTTGCATTATGGCATTTGGGACAAAGGCATTTCGAGTTTTAGGGAGTCTTTGGCCAATACTAACCGTGTTTTGATGGAGTTTGGGAAAATTTCTTCTTCAGACCGTGTATTGGATGCAGGGTGTGGGGTAGGAGGTGCGGCACTTTTCTTGAGTAAGGAAAAAGATGTTCAGGTGATAGGGATCACTCTTAGCCATAAGCAAGTAACATTTGCACAGCACATGGCCAAAAATAGAAATTTGGAACACAAGGTCGATTTTTTGCTAATGGACTATTGTCAAACCACTTTTGAGCCAGAAACTTTCGATGTGGTGTGGGCTTGTGAAAGCGTGTCTTCAGCGCTAGACAAAAATCTTTTCATTCAGGAAGCTTTTCGGGTACTGAAAAAAGGCGGTAGGCTGGTGATGAGTGATTGTTTTTTGACACACAGCGATCAAACCGACAAACATTCTTGGATAAAGAAGTGGAATTTGACTTGGGGAGTATCGCACTTAGTTTCTCTAGGTTCATTTGTGGAAGGTCTTACCAAACAAGGTTTTACATCGATTCAAACACTAGACTATACACATAAAGTGGTTAAAACAGCCCGATGGATGTATTATGCGGCCTTATTGGGTGCTTTGCCATCGGAGATTTACAACCTTTTTCATCCAAAAGTTTCGAGATTTGGGCGAAATCATTACAAAAGCGGCTATTACCAGTACAAAGCGCTAAAAGAAAACTTGTGGAAATACCACTTGGTATTGGCTAAAAAGGAAGGATAAACCATCAAAAAACTCGTTTTGAATCAGTATCAGGAAAGCATCGTCGACTATTACTCCCAAACTGAAAACAGCTACAAAGATGCCTGGGACTTGGATAATACGTTCAGTTTGCACCATGGCTATTGGGACTATACGGTCAATAGTTTCTCCGATTCACTACTGCGCATGAATGCCGTATTGGCCGGCAAAGCTGCCATTCAAAAAAATATGCACGTATTGGACGCCGGTTGCGGCATAGGCGGAAGCAGTGTTTGGTTGGCCAAAAATATAGGTTGCAGAGTGACGGGCATTACGCTCAGCCAAAAACAAGCCGAACAAGCTCAAGCACTTGCCCAGCGTTTTGGGCTTACGCATTTACTTACCTTCCAGGTAGCAGATTATTGCCATACCCATTTTGAAAATGAGAGTTTTGATGTGGTATGGGCAATAGAAAGTGTGTGCTATGCCGAAAGTAAAGCAGAATTTGCCAAAGAAGCTTTTAGGGTATTGAAGCCAAAAGGCACGTTCATTATGGCCGATGCCATGGTCGAAGCATTTGAAAACAACCAGCACACAACCATGCGCACCCTTTTGGACGGTATGTTGGTCAACTATTTGGAAACACCCGAAAATTGGACACAATTTTGTGCCGAAGCAGGCTTTAAGATTTCTTGTCTTGATAATATCAGCAGTTATGCCCAAAAGACTTCAACTCGCCTGTTTTATTTTTCCATTGTTGCCAAAGTATGGGCTTGGTATAGGCAACACATTGTTAGAAAGCCTTTTACGGATGTTCAAGTAAATAACATAAAAGCTAGTGGAGCGCAATACTGGGGGTTGAAGAAGAAGTTGTGGCAATACCAAATACTGCATTCTGTGAAGTAAAATTAAAATATTCAACCCCCAAAAAAACATTTTCAGACCTAGTACAAAAGACGATAAAAACATAAATTAAAACATGATTATAAATCGCAAATTATTGAGAATCGGTTTTGCTGAAGGGGAAAATTTTTCAAACAATTTTCTGCAATTTCTCAAATTGGTTTGATTCGGTAGTACAACGAAACAGTTTGTTTTTATCCGACTTGATTTCCATTGTCGATATTGTCAGCTAAACTGTTTACTTTTAATTTTCACAGAGAATGTATGATTATATTACAGGTTCATTGATTTCAAATTAACTTTTGGTTGAAATTTGAAAGCGCCAAAATATCACTCAGAGGTATTGTGCATCATGCTGTATTAAAGTCTTATTCGTATCAAGGAAGGTTTGTTTTTACAAGTGCAAAGCAAGATTATTACCTGATTATCTCATTTTTTGATTTTACTATGGAATCAAATTTGTGAAGTCACCTAAATAACACAATTACATGAATTCATGCTTTAAATTACTAACTCTATTGTTTATTCTATTTGGGATTCACTATTCATTTTCTCAAACCATTCCAGACTATGGGAAAAATTGTCCAGATGTGCCTTGTGTGTATTATCCAGATACGAATGCGTTTATATCTACCGATGAAATTCAACTTGGTAGCGGTGTGGTAACCAAAAACAATCAAGGTTCGGGTGCATACAATCAATGGACTACGATTGACTGGAGAGTACCCTGCAACAAACCCACTTTTGCCATTGCCATGGCTCATTCATGGATTTTGTTCAGAAATTTGATTAATCCTAATATCAACATCAATATTGTTCCAGCTACCTTAATCAATGAAACTTCTGGGGGTGCTTGTATTCCAGCTTCCAAAATTGATATGAGTTGTTATACAAAAACACCAGAGAATTTTCCTTTTCAACATCAATTTGTTGATTATGGCAACGATTTTAGTTTAGCTTCAAGCGATGGTTGTTTTCAAATAGATGTATTAGGAAGAGCAACACTTAAAGAATGGCTAGGTAGTAGTAATTGTGGAAGTGTATTCGGTGATGACGCTAAAAACAGAGCTTTAATAACAGGTGAAAGTTTAGAAACAGGAGCTTTAGGGAAATTTTATTATGCATTAATTTCTAACAGAAGATTTTTATCCAAGGGATATAACTCTGGACCTGTGTTAGCTGCCACACCTGATAAAGATGCTTATACAAAATTGATGTTTGCAGGTTTTAATCAAGGTCCAGATGCAATGGATGCTATAGCAGAAAGGATTTTTACCACCAATAGAGCCGCTGCAATGACTTCTTCTAATTGGTTCCAATCTAATTTACTTGGCCCAATAGGGTATTCTATGGCAAGTACTCATTATTTTAAAATACTTAGTAATCAATATACCCCAAAAGATGCTACTGATAAACAAAGGTGGCTCGGATGGTATGATTATCCTGTTACATGGAGCATCATGACTGAATATATGGACAAAGTGTTAGCCATGTATTCGTACAATACTACCCAACAATCTTCTATTAAAAATAAAGTAAAAGCAGTTTTTGATAAACAGAAAGACGTAAACGGGAATGTCTCTTTTAGATACAAGCTAGGGCCAGTTTTGGATATGTTCGTCAAATCAACAGAGGTTTACGACCCTTTAAATACTATTTTAAATTGTCAAGCAGGAAATTGTGGTTGTAAAAATGGTTGTGTAGGGCCTATGGTAAGACTTTGGACAAATACCCCTAAAACGGTTTGCAAGGGTAATTCAGTTGAATTAGAAACAGTTTATGGCGCTGGGTACACCTATACTTGGTTGAAGGATGAAGCCTTGATTTCCAACCCTAATCCAGAAAAAAATAAATTTTATGCGACTCAAAGTGGAGTTTACAGTGTGATAGTGGCCAATGAAAAAGGATGTGCCATAAGAGATAACGGTTCTGTTACAGTGACAATTGATAATTCATGTAGTACTTGTGATTTACTTGCCTCTGGAACTATAACAAAAAATTCATGTACTGGCATAAAGGATGGTAAAATTGAGGTTGCTTTATCGGGTGCCGATTATATATCAACTAAAAATTATGTTTACAAGTGGACTTATCCAGATGGCACTGTGAACACATTTTCCAATAAATTCTTGAATAATGTTTCAAATGGTAATTATTTTCTTGAGGTTACTGAAGTTGGAAATGCAACTTGTAAAGCATTCAAAACCATTAAAGTTGAAGAAACAACCCCTTTTTATTCTAAGTTGATTCTTTCTCAAACTGTTAATTCTTGCAGCACTGCTACCGTAAAAGCGGATGTAGTCAGTAATCCTCCTAAGAACTGTAATTATTCATTCAAAATGGAAAAAAACACTTGTCCTAATTCTAATGAATGGATTTCATCTGACATGAGGTTATATGTAAAACTTAATGGTGTAAGTATTGGAGGTACAACTCCTACGCCTATGGATTGGGGTTCAGGTTGCACCCCTTATTTAACTACTAATTTTGGCGTTACCGATGGCGATAAAATTGATGTTTATATTGGAAATGTTAGTGGTTCATCTTTTTCTTCTAAATCTTTTAAATTTTCAGTTACTGACCCTAAAAATCAAACTACATCTAGCAATACAATAGGAATGACATTTCCTGGCAATCAAGAAACCTTAGTTTTATCAGCCACTGCAAAATGTGACATGCCGGTTCCTAGTTTTAATTTTACTTGGAAACCTATTCCTTCTCCATCTCCTGTTAGTACAACTATTTCTAGCTCTGCTAGTGTAAGTGTCTTGTCAAATACCTACTACACTATTGAAGCGGTTTCTCCATCAGCACCAACTTGTAAATTGAAAGATTCAGTTGAGGTTAAATATACATGTCCTGGGTTTTGTACTGCACCAACCACAGCTCCTATATTCAAAAGTGCTAATTATTCCGCTTGTGCTCCTGCTACTGGAACTAATGTGATAGTTACTTTGCCAACTGGCGTTTATTATCAATTGTTTAACTCAACAACCAATGCTCCTGTGGGAACATCCGCTGGACCAACCACTGCGGCAGGAGAGGTAACAATTTTCAATGTTGCCGCTGGTTCCTACAAAGTAAGAATAGCAAGTTCAGTTGCAAATTTAACCTCAACAGGATGTTTTACACCAAGTGTAGGTACAGGCACAGTAACTATTAATTCATTACCTACTTTGACAATTTCATCCTTACCAAACGATACCGTTTGTATAGGCACAAGTGTAACTTTGAAAGGAGGAGGCGCAAATACTTATTTATGGGATAAATCAGTCGTAGATAATACAGCTTTTACCGCCACAACTTCATCAACCTATACACTTACAGGTACTGATAATAATGGTTGCCAAGCGTTTAAAACCATCAACCTAGTTGTCAACGCATTACCTACAGTAAAAGCGACCGCAACACCAAGTGCAACAATATGCCAAGGCAGCAAAGTGACCTTAATTGGTACAGGAGCAACTAACTACACTTGGGACAATGGGATAACCAATAACGTAGCATTTATACCAGTTACCAAAACTCTTTATACCGTAACAGGTACAGATGCAAAAGGCTGTACAGCAAGAGATACAATCACAGTAAAACTAAGCTCACCACCAACCGCTGCAATAACCACCACAGCATTAGGCTATTGTGTAGGAGGTTCTGGAATAACCTTAACAGCACAAGCAGTACCAGGAGCAACCTACCAATGGTATAAAAATGGTACAAGCCAAGGTGCTGCAAATACAACAAACACTTTTGCGAACGCAACAGCAGGCAACTGGACAGTAAAAGTAGCCATAGGCACCTGTGCTGATTCATTAAAAACAGCCATACAAGTTGTAGCTAATCTTTTACCAAACGCAAACGTAACTTCAAGAGCAACAGCCTTGTGTTTAAATGATACTGTAAGCTTGAAAGGAGCAAGTACAACTTCTGGTGTTACTTATGCATGGGATAATGGCATTATGAATAATTCTCCCATTACCCTTGATAATGCAAGTAAATTTAAAACTTACACACTTACAGTAACTTCAAAAGAAAACTGTAAAGCAACAACAAGTGTCACATTAACTCAAAAAGCAGCAACTAAAATTACAACCAATCCAACAGGATTTACAGCCTGTGTTGGAGAAAATAAAACATTAACAATTGCAGCAACAGGTGCAGGAACTCTAACCTACCAATGGTATTTAGGACCTTCGACAGTTGGAACCAATAGTGCTACATTGAATTTAAATAATATCCAAACTAGCAGTGCAGGTACATATAAAGTAAGTGTAACAGGCGACTGTGGAACTCTCAACTCAACAGATGCAGTAGTAACAGTAAATGATAAACCACAAATCACCAAACAACCTGCGAAATCAGGCGGTTGTGTGGGGAGTTCAGCAGCCTTGAATGTAACGGCAACAGGAGCTACTACTTACCAATGGATTAAAACTCCATCAAATAATGTAGGGGTAAATTCAAATATTTTGAATTTCTCAAACCTACAAAATACTGATGCAGGTATTTATAAAGTAAACATTACCAATAGCTGTGGAACCACAACTTCCGATACTGCAAGTATTGCCACGCCATCAAATGAAATTCCTGACGTTGAATTATTTGTAAGCAAATCGCAAGTATGCGAAGGCTCAACAGTTCAACTAACCGCCATAGTAAAACAGGGTGGAGGCACTTCTCCTAAATTCACATTTAAAGATGAACTAGGGAATATAATTGGTGCTGAAAACCAATTATCAAATACTGTGACTACTTCGGCTTTAACAAAAGACCATACCTTTACGGTAACTTTGTTGAGTAACTCAAGTTGTTTGGCACTAGGAGCAGTTAACCCAATCACAAGCTTACCAGTTACAGTAAAAGTGGATGCAAAGCCAACTAATGTATCTGCGGGAGCCGATAAGAGCATTTGTACCAATACTTTTACTTTAGCTGCAAATGTAATTACTGTAGGAACAGGAAAATGGACCGTAAAATCAGGAACAGGTAATTTTGATGATAACACTCAAAACAATACAATCTTAAGTAATTTATCCTTTGGCGCTAATGAATACAAATGGACAGTTACAAACGGAGTGTGTAGCCCTATAAGCGATTCGGTTATCATAACAAGAACACGAAATATATCCACCCCAAATGCTGGACCCGATATTAAAATATGTGAAGGAAATACAATCAACTTGTCAGCATCAGCTTTACAAGTAGGCGAGACAGGAAAATGGACAATTACACCATCAACACTAACTATTGAAAATGAAGCTTCACCAACTACAACAATTGTTTCAACTACTGGTAATGCAGGAACTTATTCAGTAAAATGGACCATTGGAAATGGCGTTTGTCCTGACCAAGCAGACTCATTGAACCTAACAATAGACCAATTACCTAGTACAGCAATATTAGCCAACGAAACGCTACCAACTTGTGCAACCCAACTTAATTTAAATGCAGTAGCACCAACAGTGGGAACAGGCATTTGGGAAATAACCTCAGGCAATGGAAGCATAGCTGCAGCTGATACCAATAATCCAACAGCGTTAATCACAGGATTAAGTTCAGGAGGCACCACAACCCTAACATGGTCAGTAAAAAATGGAACCTGTAACCAAGCAAATAGCAAAACCCTAACCATAAACCAAGTTGGGAATTTAAGTAGTCCAGTAATACTTATTGATAGTAACCCAATCACAGGAACCTTTTTGGAAATTTGTAAAAACAAAACCTATAGCTTTACAGCAAGCACGCCTACAGTTGGCGAAACAGGTACATGGACAAGTACTAGCAAGGCCATAGCAGCTTTGTCGGGAAATACACAAACCCAAAACCTAACTATCACAGGAATAGGAGTAGATACCATCACTTGGACAATTAGTACCACTGTACCTGGTTGTACACCACAAAGCAAAAAAGTCGCTTTAGTAATCAGTGATGTACCTGCTAAAGCCAGTGCAATAGTAGGAGCCGACACCGTTTGTACCAATGAATTGACCACGCAAAGTGTAAACCAAGAAGCAAATACAAACTATACTTGGAACCTGCAAAATGCAATAGGAAGCTCTAATTCTAATGTAATCACAGCAAAAATCGGAATAGGCTTACAAGCAATACTTACGGTGACACCAAGCAATACTTGTGGAAATGGAACGGCAACTAGTAAAACCATCATGATCAATCCAAAACCCGATGCGCCTGTATTTGCAACAAGAAATACCACTTCAAACCCACAAATAAACCCAAATACTGTTTGTGCTCAATCAACGGTAAATTATGCAGTAAACACTGTAACAGGCGAAACCTACACATGGTCGTGGAAAAATCCATCAACCAAAACTTATAAAGACATAGCAACAGGAAGTATCACAACCACTGCAAGTAATATTGCCAATTCGGAAACAGACACCCTAATAGTAACAGCATCCAATCTTTGTGGTACAGGTGTTAGCAACAAATTACCGGTAAGTTTCAATTCTTTGCCCAGTTATACCGTGCCAAACGATACCATAATCTGTCAAGGTAGTGCATTGCCAAAATTGAAATTAAGCTTTAAAGGTAAGGCAGGTTATATCGTAAACTTTACTTTTAATGGAACACCAGTTTCGGTTACAGCGCCTGCAGATACATATCTACTAACAAGTCAAGTAGGGACATACCAAATTACCTCTGTAACAGATGCGAATGGATGTGCCAATGCAGTAGCTAGTAAAACAGTAACTGTATCACAAACAGCCTTGCCAGAAACAAGCTATACTGTAACTGGGGAAACTGTTTGCGAAGGCAAAGATGCAAACATCCAAATATCCGGAAGTGAGGTCGGAATTCTATACAACCTTTACAAAAAAGGAACCCTAACAAGAACCAAAGTAGGAAGTATAGTAGGAACAGGTTCGGCTATTAGTTCAACTATTAAAGCAGCTAGCCTTAACTCAAGCAACATCATAGAAGTAGATGCAGTAGGATGCACAGCTGTTACCTTACAAGATACTGCAACAATAATACAATTGGGTAAAATTACAGCTATAAATGGTAAAACTTTAGTATGTGATAGTGACAAAACACAAATCTACAGTTTAAATCCTGTAGCAGGAGCAACCGGATACTCATGGTCTATAGACAATGACGCAGAAGTAATTCCCCAAGCTAACACTTCTAGCGCGACCGTAACCTTAGGAACAAACCCAAACTATACCCTAACCGCTACCGCAATATTGCCGACAGGCGCATGCACTAACTCAAAAGCAAGCTTATTCATAGCACAAAAGGCAAACTATAAAGGAGATACCTTGGTGTTGAGCGAAGATACAGTATGTGCTGGGGCAAGTATAACAGTAAACATGAAGAATAAAACAGCAGATGCTTACCGAAATTGGTCTTTCCCATTAAATACCAAAATAAACAGTGTAAATTCAGATAGTACGAAGTTTACCATTACTTTACAAGAAATAGGTCTAATTCAAGTAAAGCCATACCATGCATGTGATACCAAAATACAAAGTCTAAAAGAATATGTAGAAGTGTACAAATCACCACAAGCGTATGCAGGAACTAGCCAAAAACACAATGGCTTCCCAACAGCAGTACAGTTAAAAGGTACGAACCTAGCAGCAGAAGAAGGCGTGAATTATAAATATGATTGGACAGTGAGTAAAGGAAATGCGGTATTGTCAATGCCAACATCCCTGCAAACAACAGTATTACCAAAAGATGTGGAAACCAAATACTTATTTACGATAACCACACCAAATGAAGCATCATGTAGTGCAAGTTCAGAAGTGACGCTTTTATTTGAAGTTATGATAAATCCACCTTTGATATTTAGCCCAAATGGAGATGGTAAGAATGACTTTTGGGAAATAAATGAGTTAGAGTTTTTTCCAAATGCGAGTATCGAAATCTTTAACCAATGGGGCACCAAAGTATTTAGCAAAAACGGAGGTTACCTTGCCGAGCCTTGGAACGGTAAGTACGACAACGGCGCTGAAGCACCAATCGCAACCTACTACTACATTATTAGTCCAAATAAAGATGGCTTTAGTAATAAAGTTGGTTCTGTTACTATTGTAAAATAATCATTGTTAATTATGATGAATAAAATAGTAACAGTAATTGTCATTGTATTTACCCTGGCGCTGAATTTAAATGCACAACAACAAGGGCAATTTAGCCAATATATGTTGAATTATTATATCGTAAACCCGGCAGTGAGTGGTACTGAAGACTATATCGATTTTAAAGCAGGCTACAGATTACAATGGGTTGGGCTAGAAAATGCTCCCAGAAATTACTATTTATCAGCACATGCACCCATAAATAAATTACACGGTTCGCATAATATTAAAAGAGCGAACAAAAGAAAGATCGAACACCATTCAATAGGTGGAATGCTTAATGGTCAAAAAGCAGGGTCATTGTCAAGAACAGCAGTATATGGTTCATATGCTTATCACCTGCCAATTGACTCTAAACATTTCCTATCAATCGGAATAATGGCAGGAGCGCTACAATATTCACTTATTTCATCCTATGGAGTTAATCAACAAGCAGACGACCCAGCTATTTCTAACTTTAATGTAATAAAACCCGATGCCTCAATAGGTGCATGGTTTTATTCTCATGATTATTTTGCAGGAATATCAACAGCGCAAATATTTAATAATAAAATTAATACAACAGTTGGGCATGGTTTTAATGCTACTTTAAACAGACACGTTTATTTTGCTGGCGGTTACGGAATTTCAATGAATAACTATTTTAAAGTAATTCCATCTACACTCATAAAGTATTCCAACAAAGTTTTGCAAGCAGATATAAATTGCAAGCTAAAATATCAAGGAAATTACTGGTTGGGAGGAAGTTATAGGCATAACGATGCGCTCGTTATAATGGCAGGTTGTTTAATTGCTCGTCAAGTCGATTTTGGTGTTTCGTATGATATAATAACATCAAAACTCAGGAACTATACAGCTAGTACGTATGAATTTGTGTTGGGATATCGATTCTATTTCAATGAGGGAATTATCAATCCTTCAGATT
>DMUD01000176.1 GCA_003476475.1 Cytophagales bacterium
CGTTTGGTTTCGGAAAGGTTGTCGGCAAAAGGGCAATTCTAAATGGAAGTTCCATTCCTGCTAAATCGTCAATTTGTTTGTCTAAAAGTCCGTTGTCGTTGCAGTAGTTAAAAGTCAGCTTCAAATAACGTCTGATAATCATTAATGGTAAAAATTGTCCCCTAAAAGCCATCCATTCCATTAAGTCCTTTTTTCCTTTTGAACTGTTACAAGTTCTACAAGCAAAAATTAGATTTTCAGCATCGTCCTTGCCACCAAGTTTTTGAGGAAAAATATGGTCTAACGCTAACTTGTCTGCTGAACCGCAATAATTACAAATTTGTCCAGTTTGCAATTTGATTTTTTCATCGTCAAAAATTGTCCTCATATTCATTGTTCCGTCTTTCAGTCCTTTGAATAATTTGGCTCTAATCATAAAGTTAAACATCTCATACTTTTCCTGTTTTTTGTCAATAGCTGTATGAGCCATAGCCAAGTTTGCATATGAATAGTAAATTAAATGTCTAACTGTTTCAATTTTCTGTTTCGCCATTGTCCGTTTTTGTCGTTGGTTTCGGTGTCGCCCTAAA
This sequence comes from Cytophagales bacterium, assembly GCA_003476475.1. GTDB lineage: Bacteria > Bacteroidota > Bacteroidia > Cytophagales > UBA9547 > UBA9547. The sequence goes on from DMUD01000176.1 coordinate 570, forward strand.
ATGCCCTATAACTAGCAAATATACGAAAGTTGCGTGAACTTATATTAATAATTGAATCACCCGTAAAATTGGCCACACTTTTTTTAAGACCTTGTTATTCAGAGGAATAATCGAAATTTGTTAAGTATCATTAATAAATGGCAATGAAAAATACGTAGTTTTTTTGGGGTCTATTTTTTAGTTATGTTAATACAAAATACGCAGTTTTTAATCCATCGTGTCCAAAGGGCTTTTTACTTTCTTGATGCTGTTCTCGCTTACATGGGTGTAGCGAAGGGTAGTCTTGATGTTGTGGTGCCCCAACAGTTCCTGAATGAATTTTATGTCGGTGCCGTTCTCTATCAAATGGGTAGCGAAGCTATGCCTTACACCATGTATGCCCACGGCTTTGTTTATTTTGGCTTTCTTCAATGCATTTTTAAACACCAGTTGTGCACTGCGGGTACTATACTGCTCGCCATGTTGCCCTTCAAATAAATATTTTTGGGGCGAATATTCTTTATAATACTCCCCCAGTTGCTGCAAAATGCTTTCGGGCAGGTTGGCGTAGCGGTCTTTTTTGCCTTTCGCTCTTTGTATGAATACTTGCATGTTTTTGCTGTCTATATCCGTTACTTTCAAATTCACGATTTCGCTCACTCTCAGCCCCATGCCATAGCAGAGTTTCAGCATCGTATTGTGTTTTAGATTGGTAGTGACCTCGAACATTTTCTTTATATCCTTTGCATTGATCACTTTTGGCAAAATGGAGGCTTTTTTTGGCCGAGGTATATTTGTGAATATTTTTTCACGTTTTAGCACTTGTTCGAAGTAGAATTTCACGGCATTCATTCGGATGTGTAAGGTGTTTTCGCTCATTTTCAAGGTGTTGGTGCAATACAAAAAATAACTTCGTATTTTTTCGGCATCCAATTCGTTCACACATTTATGCTTCAGTAGTTGAAGCAGTTGGGCAAACTCGTTTCTGTAGGTTTTTATGGTGTTTTCGCTGTATTTTTTTAGTTGCAGCGTTTCGATGATTGCATGAAATGCAGGTTGGTTCACAAGTTGAATGTGGGTCAATGCATCTTTGCCATTGGGTTTTGGTGGTAACCCAAATTTTTCTCGATAGTATTGGTTGTCAGTCACATACCATGCTTTTTGGGATTTGCTCCATTGAATGCCTACCGGTTTTTTTATGTTTTTGATGAGCTGCGGGTCGTAGTCGAACCGAATGTATATTACGTTTTTCCCTTTGTGCAAACCAAGCTCGTATTTCATACTGGTTTTCATATTCGATGTTTATATGCAATGCCAAGTTGCCTTTTTCAAAGCAATAACGGCAAAATTTACGATTGCCAATAACGTTGGTATATTTGCAAAAACTTTCCGATTGCAATGTCCAAAAAGACTTTTAAAAAACTTGTTTCCACAGCAGTTCCTGTTCAAGTTGACAATATCGATACCGACCAAATAATTCCAGCTCGCTTTCTGAAAGCCACTTCTAGGGAGGGTTTTGGCCAAAATTTATTTTGTGACTGGCGCTACAATACCGACGGTTCGCCCAAATCTGATTTTGTAATGAACTCGGGCGTATTTACTGGACGTATTTTGGTGGCGGGCAACAATTTTGGTTGTGGTTCTAGCCGCGAACATGCCGCCTGGGCCATTGTAGATGCCGGTTTCGATGTGGTGGTCTCTAGTTTTTTTGCCGACATTTTTCGTGGCAACGCTTTAAACAATGGATTGCTACCCGTACAGGTAAGCCCCGCTTTTTTGCAAGCCATTTTCAAGGCGGTAAACCAAAATCCTAAGACAGAAATAGAAGTAGATTTGGAAGCCCAAACCATCAAACTGGTACAAGAAGGTATTTCTGAAGGCTTTGAAATAAATCCTTACAAAAAAATGTGCCTCATAAACGGCTACGACGACATTGATTATATCTTGAGCTTGAAAGACAAGGTGGAGGCTTACGAAGAGAGCAGGGAGTTTAACTTTTAAT
>DMUD01000197.1 GCA_003476475.1 Cytophagales bacterium
GGTATATAATGGTAGTGCCGTTTCTGGTTTGGCCATCGGCGGCAGTTGTACCTGAATATGTTACAACGGTCTTTTTGGTGTATTTGGTTTCATTTATTGAGGTATCTACATCGCTTCTAACAATTGTGGCATAAGTACTTTCCTCTCTCAAGTTGTTATTGGCAGAGTCATCGAATGTTTTTTCAACATCGCGCAAAACGGAATTCACGTCGTTGTTGGCATTGCTCAAATCTTGTTCGGTACTCAAATCGACTGAAGTGGGGGCTACATCACCGTCGCTAGTTTTCTTTTTGCAAGAAGTAAAACTTATTGCCATTGTAATGCAAGCAATAGAGCCAATGTGTAAAAGGATATTTGTGGTTTTCATGGCAAATTGTGTTTTTTTAAATTTATACTTCCTTTGAGCACAATTCAATCAAAAGGTTTAACGGGGACATTAAAATATTTCAACTTGCTCTTATGTATCAATGTAAACTTAAGTGATTTGAAAATTGAAACAAAAAGCGATTAGCCCATTTTAGAAAAAACAAATCCTCTTTTTTTCAATTCCTCCAAATACGTGGGCAAAATGTAGTGTAGGTTTTGCTCGGATTTAATGCTGTCGTGAAATACGATAATATCGCCGGATTTGGTGAGTTTTAGACATTTTTTCAAACAGGTTTCTTTGTCCAATTTTTTGTCGAAATCGCCCGTAATGATGCTCCACATAACCAGTTGGTAATGTGTGTGCAAGTGGCGTGTTTGGGCATAGGTTATTTGTCCGTAAGGGGGTCTAAATAGGGGTTTGTTAGATAGTTTGAAGCCAAGTTGTTTTACGGTTTCTTCCCATTTTTGAATATTGTCGAAATAGTTTTGGTTGTTCGTTTTCCAACCCTTCAAATGGTTATGAGTATGGTTTCCTACCGAATGTCCTTTTAGGAGAATTTTTTCAAATATTGCGGGATGCTTGAAAATGTTTTCACCTACGCAAAAAAAAGTAGCTTTCGCCTCATACTTGTCCAATACATCCAATACCCATTCGGTCACAACGGGTATTGGGCCATCGTCGAACGTGAGAAAAACCTCTTTTTTTTCAGTGCCTATATTCCAAGTGCAGGTGGGCATCAGGTGGCGGAATACATGGCCTGTTTTGTTGGGGTACAGCAAGGTTACAAGATTTTGCAAGTGACTAGCGTAATGTCGTCGGCATAGGGATTGCCATTTCTGAATTTGTCCAATTTGTTCACGAGTTGGGTGTTTATTTCTTCGGCGCTTGCATTTTTATATTGCTTCAAATGTTCTATTATCGTTTTAGTCCCAAAGGCAATTTTGTGTTTGTTTTCTGTTTCGTTCAAACCGTCGGTGTATAGAAACAAGGTGCTGTCATTTTGCAATTCCATGACGCCAACATTCACAAAAGGCAAGTTTTTGATGGGGCCAAGTACGGTTGTGCCCGTTTCCAATTCCCAAAATTCGTTGTTTTTGAAAAGCAGCACAGGGAAGTTGTGGCCTGCGTTAATGTAGTGCAACAAACCTTCTTTTAAGTCGATGTAGGCAATAAAGAAGGTGATAAAAGTGCCATTTTGGGTAGTGGTAAATAATTGATGGTTTAACTCATGAATAATTTTTTGCAAATCCAAGCCCATTCTAATCATGGTGTGAAGTGAAGCTTGGAAATTTGACATTGTAAGGGCAGCGGGTATTCCCTTGCCCGATACATCGCCTATGCAGATATAAAAATTATTGTCAATTGTCGGAATGAAATCGTAGTAATCGCCTCCTACCAAATCGTGGGGTAGGTAGGTGGCTGCTATTTGAATTTTGTCTGTATTGGGAAGTTTTTTGGGGAAAAGATGATTTTGCACACTACGGGCAATTTCCAGTTCTTTCTTTATTTTTTCCCTTTCTATTTCGGTGCGAGCCATTTTTTTGTTTTCGATGGCCACTAAAATAATGTTGCTTACTGTACGTAAAAAAGGAACGATACTAGGGAAATATATATCCGATTTGTCGGCCCATCCTAAAAAGATGTAGGCAATAACCTTGTTTTTGTAAGCGACAGGTATGGCTATGTCGAATTCTGAAAAGCCCTCATATTCGCCGCTATAGTTAAAGTAATACAATATAGAGTTTGACTCTAAAATGTCGTTTGGTAATTTTTTTTCTATAAAATCGGTCTTAGCACCATATTGCAAGGTGCATTTCCAAATTTCGTCGAATGAATAAACCACAAACTTGTTTACGTTTAGATTCGTTTTAAGCGTGAAATAAAAAATCTTGTACAAAGATTCTTCAGGCAAATTGTTATTGATGGCAAGGGTAATTTCCTGAAGCGAGCTTAGTTCTAAGCTTTTGTAGTCGACCTTTTTGTGGATTGTTTTTCCCTTCACAATGTTGCTTCTAAACGTGTGTAAAATTTAGGTAATATTCCGTTTTGCCATCTATTGGGTTCATTGGTTGAAACGGTTCATTGTGTGGGTTAGGCCTTGGGTGGCCACACTCATCAGTGCTTCGGTGCATTTGTCGAGCAAGGAAAGAAGCACTTTTTGTTCATCGGTGTTGAAATTGCTGAGCACATAGTCTACTTGTTTGCCTTTCGCAAATTCGCTTCCTACTCCCACTCTTAAACGGTTGTATTTTTCGGTGGCAAGTAATTCTTGGATATTTCTTAATCCGTTGTGCCCACCGTGTGAACCTTGCGGTCGCAATCTTATTTTTCCAAAAGGCAATGCCAAATCGTCGGTAATGACAATCATATTTTCAATGGGCACTTTAGTTTGAGTCAACCAATAAAAAACAGCTTTGCCACTCAAGTTCATGTAGGTGCTAGGTTTTATTAGATGAAATGTTTTCCCTGCATATCGATATTCGGCCTTTTGGGCATAGCGGTCGTTTGTGAAAATAGCTTGCTTTTGTGCAGCAAGTCGGTCTAAAACCAAGAAACCTATGTTATGACGGGTTAATTCATATTCAGGTCCGGGGTTACCCAAACCTACAAAAAGAAAGTTGGCCATATTATCTGTTAATTTGGCAAAATTAAAGCTTATTTGTTGCAAAATCCTTCGTTTTGGTTTTCCATGGCCAAGTCAAAGATTTATTTTCACAAGCAAGCGCGATGGGGTAAATTTACCACAATTTCCAATTCATGTTTCAGTCCAACTATTCTCTTGCCAGTCTTAATTCCTTCGGAATCAAAGCTTTTGCAAAGCTGTATGTAGAAGTAAGGACTATATCGGAGCTGTCTAAGGTTTGGCAATCTCCCCAGTATCGTACCGCAAAAAATGTGCTTGTGCTTGGCGGAGGAAGTAATTTGCTTTTTACACAAGATTTTGATGGGCTGGTGATACACAATCTCATCAAAGGGACAAGTACTAAAGCTGAAAATGATGAGACAACTTTAGTAACGGCTTCTGCTGGCGAAAATTGGCATCATTTCGTGATGTACTGTGTACAAAAGCAATTGGGTGGAATAGAAAATCTTTCGCTTATTCCGGGCACGGTTGGTGCAGCACCAGTACAAAACATAGGTGCTTATGGCGTAGAAATAAAAGATGTGATGGTTTCTTTGGAAGCGTTCGATTTTCAAACTGGCAAGATTGTAACCATCCAAAAGGAAGAATGTGCATTTGGATATCGCGACAGCATTTTCAAGCGGTTTGCCAAAGGCCAATATTTTATTACCGCTGTTACATTTAGGCTTCAAAATGTAGGGTACCACAAACTGAATGTAAGCTATGGCGCCATTGCGCAAGTGCTTCAGGAAATGCAAGTTGTCAACCCCACCATCGCCGATATTAGCCAAGCAGTCATTCATATACGCAGTGTCAAACTGCCCGACCCAAAAGTGATAGGCAATGCAGGTAGTTTTTTTAAAAACCCTGAAGTTTTGCAAGAAAAATGCGATGAAATGTTGAAGGTGTATCCCAAAATGCCATTTTACGATTCGCCTATTGCAAGCCATAAAAAATTGGCCGCAGGTTGGCTTATCGAACAGTGTGGTTGGAAAGGCAAAAATTTGGGTAACGCTGCCGTACACAATTTGCAGGCACTCGTATTGACCAATCCCGGAAATGCTACAGGCAAAGAAATCAAAGAACTTGCCATTGCTATACAGCAATCGGTTTGGAAAAAGTTTGGGGTAACACTCGAAACGGAAGTGAATATTTTATGAATCCACCAAATGACAATATGAATCCAGAAATACTTGATGAACATCACAAATTATTCATACAACAATCGGTAGAAAGCGGGGAAGTATGGGGCTTGCATTGTAAGGATGGCTGGGCCAATGCAGATTCTTGCGAGTTTGAAGAAGTTATTGTGTATCCCTTTTGGTCTAGTGCTGCTTTGGCCGAATCTTGTGCAATAGAGGAATGGAATATTTATAGACCGAAATCATTGGATTTGGCCGAATTTTTGGAGAATTGGTGTGTGGGCATGTATAAAGAATTTATTCTGGCAGGCATAAACTGGAACGAGAAAATGGAAGGCAAAGAAATTGATTCGTTGGATCTTGCACTTCAAATTATTCAGGAACTGAAGCGCCTAAATAAAGAGTTGAAATACAAGTTATACAAAAATCAAGCAGATCTTGAACAAGTGTTACTTGAAGTAATTTCCGACGAAAGGCAAACACTATGAAACTTTTTGTTACCGCTACAGGTACCGATTGTGGCAAAACGGTTGTGTCGGCCATTTTGTGCCAAGCTTTGAATGCCGATTATTGGAAACCCGTGCAAACAGGAGCACCTCCTTCCGACTCGAGTACTGTAAAAAACTTGGTTTCTTTCCCCATCCAAATTTTTCCCGAAACCCATCTTTTTTCTGAACCAGTTTCCCCACATTATGCCTCCGAAATAGAAGGTAAAAAAATCAAGCTTTCCGATTTTCTTTTGCCCGAAACAAACAATAATTTGATAGTCGAAGGTGCTGGAGGCTTGCTAGTACCGTTGAACGAACATGGGGATTGTGTCATAGATTTGATTCACCAATTCGAGCTGGAGGTAGTGTTGGTCATTCGTCTTTATTTGGGCTGCATAAATCATGCTTTGCTTAGCATCAATGAATTGAAACGTAATAATATCGCTATCAAAGGACTGATATTCAACGGCACCGACCAGTTTGGCGCAATCAGCATTATTGAAAAACTTTCGAATGTGCCCACGTTGCTACACTTGGCCAATCACGCCCACATCGACTCTCAAGTTGTTTCAGATTGTGCCAAAGAACTGAAGCTATGAGTACAAATTTTCTGGCGAGAGATCAAAAATCGGTTTGGCATCCTTTTGATATTTTTCAAAATGTTGAAAATATCTTTATAGAACGCTCGAAAGGAATAAATCTATATACATCGGATGGCAGAAACATCAAGGACATGGTATCGTCTTGGTGGACAAATCTGCACGGACACAATCATCCGCATATTGTAAGTGCTATTCAAAGGCAAGCAGAAGTGTTGAGCCACGCCATTTTTTCTGGATTCACTCACGAACCCGCCATTCGTTTGGCCGAAAGGTTGCTTGAAATTCTTCCCAATAAAATGGAAAAGATTTTCTATTCCGACAATGGAAGCACCGCAGTGGAAGTTGGATTGAAAATAGCGATACAACATTGGCACAATCTGGGAGACAAAAAGACCAAAATACTTGCCTTTGAGGGTTGCTATCATGGCGATACTTTTGGTGCCATGTCTTTGGCGGGTCCAGAACCCTTTAACCAACCTTTTGCACCCCATTTATTTCAGGTTACCTATTTGCCTTTTCCCAATGCCGTAAATTGGCAACAAGTAGAAAATATTCTTCAAACAGAGCTTTCTACTGGACAATATGCGGCGATTGTTTATGAACCCATGATACAAGGAGTGGGCGGAATGAGGTTGTTTGACTGTAATTTGCAAGATAGCGTTCTGGATACATGCAAAAAAAACAATGTGTTGTTGGTCGCCGACGAAGTCATGACGGGTTTTGGCAGGACAGGGAAACTTTTTGCATCTGAATATCTCAAAACTAAGCCCGACATTGTATGCATGTCTAAAGGTATCACGGGTGGTTTTCTTCCATTGGGGGCTACTGCTATCACCCAAAATGTATATAAAGTATTCGTTTCTTCCGACAAGAAAAAGCTGTTTTTGCATGGTCATTCATATACCGGCAACCCTTTGGCTTGTGCTGCAGCCAATGCTAGTTTGGACCTATTGTTAAATGTGTTTTGTATGCAACAATTACAAGCGATTTCAACTTGGCAGGCATCATTTGCTGAAAGTCTAAGAGGGCATTCCTCTTTGGAATGGGCCAATTCGTTGGGCACCATTCTCACTATTAATTTAGTTCCCAAAGAAAAACAAGGCTATTTCGACAGTCGAGCCGAGCAAGCATATAAATTTTTTATTGATAGAAATCTTTTACTACGTCCTATGGGGAATGTGGTGTATTTGTCACCGCCATATTGCGCTACTGAAAATGATATGTCGGAAGCCTACGATGCAATATTGGCTTATTTGGAAAAATAATATTTGGCAAATGGTTCTATTTGTCGCATATTAGAATGTATTTTTGCGATAAATCAAAATCTAATTAACTAATTCCCTGTAAAAATGAACCTAAAGCTCGACAAAATTGACAGGAAGATTTTAGAGATTCTTCAATTGGATGCTAAAATTACCAACGCACAGCTTTCAAAAGAAATTGGGCTTTCGCCTGCTCCTACATTGGAACGAGTGAAAAAACTTGAAACTTCTGGTTTGATAAAAAGCTATCATGCCCAATTGGATACCCAAATGATTGGCTTGGGAGTAAGCATTTACATTCTCATTTCGCTTTCAAGCCACAAAATGAATCAAATAAATTCATTTGTAGAGAAGATAAAAAAACTTCCAGAGGTGATAGAATGTCATCACATCACAGGCTCGGGAGATTTTCTTTTAAAGGTTTTGACTAGTGACATACCCAGTTATCAGAAATTGATTTTGGACAAACTTAGCCAAATAGAAGAAATCGGAAATATGCAGTCCATGGTAGTTTTGGCCAACTACAAACAGTCAAGAGTAATCCCTATTCCGGCATAGTCGCATTATTTTTACTCACTAAAGAATCGAGTTTTTGGTAGAATTTATTCAACCATAGATTAAATCCGGTATAATTCCAATGGGTGTCTGAGTTGTAATAAATTTGTTGTTTTTGGTTTTTGAAATCATCGTATACATCAATCAAATTCGCTTCAAGTGCTGGATGCGAGGCTAATCTAGGCAAGAATTGGTTGTATTCCCCCATGTTTTTTTCCAAGATGGTGGCTGGGTTTGGCGGAAATGAGAACAAAACTTCATCAAAGCCTTCTTTTTTGTACTTTTTAGAAAGATAGTTCAAGGAAGATACAAAGCGGTTCAATTGTTCATCGGAGTAAGGGGCAAAAGAATTTGTTCCA
>DMUD01000065.1:0-574 GCA_003476475.1 Cytophagales bacterium
AAGCCATAGGTTCCAAAATCGCCGATTATCTTATCAAGCCCATTAATCCAAATCAAGTATTGCTTTCATTGAAAAAGTTGTTGGAAAACAAACGCTTGGTATCTGAAAAGACGACCACGGGCTATCAGCAAGATTTTCGAAACATAAGCATGGCTTTTGGCGACAACATGAATTATGAGGAGTGGGCCGAGATATACAACAAACTTGTTTTTTGGGAGTTGGAGATGGAAAAAGCCGAAAATAAGAGTATGTCAGAAGTGTTGGAAAATCAAAAAACTGAAGCAAATACTTATTTCACTCGTTTTCTTACAGAGAATTATGAGGATTGGCTAAACGAACCAAAAGTAGCAAAACCTTTGCTTTCTCATCAAATAATGAGGAAGAAGGTGTTTCCGTTAATGAACTCAGAAGTGCCCGTTTTTTTCTTTCTCATCGACAATTTACGACTAGACCAATGGAAAGTAATGGAACCATTCGTGTTGGAGTTGTTTACTAGTGAAGAAAACTCAACATATTATTCTATTTTGCCGACCACAACTGCCTATGCGCGCAATGCTATTTTTTCGGGTTTAAT
>DMUD01000065.1:827-9016 GCA_003476475.1 Cytophagales bacterium
GCTATTTTTTCGGGTTTAATGCCATCTGAAATCGAAAAACAGTTTCCTCAATATTGGGTGAATGACGACGAAGAAGAGGGCAAAAACTTACATGAAAATGAACTGTTGGAGTCTCAGCTGAAGCGTAATAAAATGGAGGTGAAACATTCTTATACCAAGATATTGAACCAACAAGCGGGAAAAAATTTCTTAGACGTTTTACCCAACTTGATGAAAAACCAACTAAATGCAGTGGTGTACAATTTTGTAGATATGTTATCGCATGCCCGCACAGATGTAGCCGTAATAAAAGAATTGGCTGCCGACGAGGCGGCTTATCGCAGCATTGCCCATTCTTGGTTTTTGCACTCTACTTTTTATGAAGCATTGAAATGGTTGGCCGAGAAAAAAGTTCGTGTCGTCATCACCACCGACCATGGCACCATTAGAGTAAAACGACCGGTGAAAATTGTGGGTGAGCGTGATACAAACACCAATTTGCGATACAAACATGGGCGCAATTTGTCCTTGGACGAAAAGGAAGTTTTTATGACGCGCAAACCCGAAAGATTCTTTCTTCCTAAAAAAAATGTATCCACAGCCTATGTGTTTGCCTACGAAGATCGTTTTTTCGCTTACCCAAACAATTACAATTATTTTGTCAATTTATATAAAGATACTTTCCAACACGGTGGCATTTCGATGGAGGAGGTTGTGGTGCCTTTTGTTCAGTTAAAATCGAAGAAAATCTGATTGAATGACAATTTTTATTGAATTATAAATTCAAATTTCATTCGGCTTGCAAACCGAAAACTGGTATATTTCGTTAAACTTGGTAAAAGCAAAGCAAAATGAAAAACTTTAGATTGGTTTTGGTGCTGTTTTCAATGATTTCTTTGGGATTTACAATGCCCCTAAGTGCGCAAGACGAATCCGATGACTTGTATTTCAATTCTTCAGATTCAAAAAAGAAACGCGCGCAAACAAAACTAGAACCTAGCAATCTTCAACCAAATAATTACACTTATCCAGTCCCTACGCCTGAAAACAATAATGAATTGCAAAATTTCGAGCAGGAGGATAGATATTCGAACCCAAACTACACCAACAAATACATTGAAGCAGAAAAAAACGAAGGGAAGCAGGGCAGCGTTCAACAAAATGCCACCACAATCAATAATTATTACGGTAGTAACAACAACAATACTACCTCACAGAACGGAACATCTGTAAATCAAACTAATCCTGATTTGGATTGGTACAGGCACAACAATTTCAATCTTCGTCGTCGTGCGCGTGGTTCTCGTTGGAACATCTCACCTGTTATTTCTTGGAATAACAGGTTAGGATGGGGTCTTGGATTTGCCACCTCCTGGCATTCAGGCTGGAACAGTTGGTACGGTTGGAATAGTCCATTCTATCACAACTGGGGTTTAGGTTACATGCCTTTTTATTCAACCAACAACTGGTGTTGGCCTAATTATGGCTTCGGAGGTTTTGGATGGAATAATTACATGTACGGAGGTTTTGGGTATCCTTACCATGGTTTTGGTTGGGGCTTTGGAAGTCCTTTTTATGGAGGTTTTGGGTATCCCTACTATGGCCATAACGGATTTGGTTGGCAATCACAATACGGCATTCTTGATAATCACCACAATCGTGATTTGGTAAATAGAACTAGAGGCCCTGTTTACGACAGATCGTCTCCAACCAATCGGCCGGTAGGCTACACCAAGGAAGGTACAGGGGATCCAGCATCAGCCGGTAGATATGCCGAAGCACCTCGAAACAACAACACTCCTACCTATGGCGGTGAATATGGCACGCGAGGTGGTGGAAATAGGGGGGGGACAGGCAATACCCGAGTAGAAGGTCAACCACAAAATCCATATACAAATAGGGTAGCACCCAGAGAAAACTACAACTATTCTACACCTTCAAACAATGTTCCTTCCCAGTCTCAAAGGAATGAATATTCCAATTCGGGCGGTACAGTGCAGCCCCGCGAATACAACAGCACCAACACTAGGCCATCTGAAAACTATAGCCGTCCCGGAAGAGAACCGGAAGACAATTATCAGAGGCGTGGGGGCAGTGGTGGTGGAAGTGATTGGGGAACCCGAGGTGGTGGTTTTGGTGGTGGCGGCGGCGGAAACATGAGAACTGGTGGTAGTGGCGGCGGCGGAAGAATTCAAGGAGGAAGATAAATAATCGAATATGGTTTTATTAAAGCGTTTTTTTACAATAGGTTTATTGTCTTTATTGGGTGTAAAATCTTTTGCACAAGGAAGTAGTTATGTGGCCAATGCCTTACAATTTTCCCAAACAGGAGTGCACGGTACCGCCCGTACATTGGGCTTAGCTGGCGCGCAAACTGCACTTGGGGCAGATTTAGCTTCATTGACATCCAATCCTGCCGGATTAGGATTTTACCGCAAATCGGAATGGAGTATCAATCCTCAATTTATAGTACCCACCACCACCAGCACCGATGGTGTCGGTTATGTGAAGGATAGGAAAGTGAATTTTACGATAAATAACTTTGGTGCAGCTTTTTGTCGACTGAGAGACGATATTGTGGAAACAAAATGGCGAGGTGGCACTTTTGCATTTGGCTATACAAGATTGGCCAATTTTCAGAATACGTTTTCTTACCAAACCAATAATAGCGCCAGTTCTTTTGCCGACAATTTGGTGTTATTGGCCAACAATGGGTATAATTCAAGTTTTTACGACCGCAACAACATTCGTACACTCGAAGATTTGGCTTTTGGTTCCTATGTAATCAACCCTGTACCCATATTCAAAGGCGATTCGGTAATTGCATATGACCCCACTCGTTTTATCAATTTGCTGCCTGAAAATGGGGAAGCCACTGTTTTGCAAAAAGAAACGGTCAATTCTAGTGGTTCGGCCAATGAATGGAGTGCAGGTTATGGGGGCAATTACAACAACAAGGTATATTTTGGAGGAAGTTTTAACATTGTATCCATTTATTACAATCAGCGTAGGCAGTACCGCGAGTTTTTGTTAACCAATTTGAACGAATCCGACATTATGACTAGTCTTAGTTTCGACGAGACTCTTAAAGTGCGAGGCACTGGTGTCAATTTAAGAATAGGAATCAACTATGTGCTGAACGACAACATACGAACTGGTATTTCGTTCAAAAGTCCTTCTATAATTGGAATTAATGAAAACTATGAAGCGTCAATGTCGGCAACTTTCAAGCCAAAAAATGAAAAAGAATTGCCCAATAGTGCGGGCAAAAGCCTAATTCCTCAAACCAACAGCTACACCTTGTACACACCATCTGTCCTAAATTGGGGTGTGGCCATTTTTGCAGGTAAAAAAGGGTTTATTTCAGGCGAAGTGGAATATGTAGATTATGCTACCGCCACACTTTCGGGCAAGCAAAAAATCAACTATCTCGACGCCAACAGCAGTATCAGCAAAAATTTGGCAAGTGTCTTGAATTTCAAGGTTGGAGCCGAATTGCGTTCTGAATATTTGCGATTTAGGGCGGGTTATTCATATCAGCCTGTTGTTTATCAGACTATTGTCACCGATTTGGATAGGCGTATAAGAAGTTCAGATTCCGATGTCATTTCTTTGGGTCTTGGATTCAGAAGTGAACAATATTATTTGGATTTTGCTTTTACCAGAACACAGTTCACAAGCAATTACGCACCTTATTTTATGCCACTAAAAAATCCGACCGATTTGAAAGGGTCTGAACCCAATATCTCTATTGAAAATAGGCTTTATACCATTACCTTGGGAGGTGGTGTGTTTTTCTAATCTTTGTTATTGATTGTTTTTGAACAATTTATTCATTTTCTCTTGTTCCATTATCCGAACTAAAACGAAGAGCATAGAAGCCAATTTTTCAGGGCTTTCCGCATTTTGTGTGTCTATAGAAAAGTCTGCTCTCGAATAAAAAGGTAGTCTATCTTCCAGTTTTTGAGAGAGAAAATGTTTGAGTTCCTCTTTCGTTTTTCCTTTCAGCATGGGTCTTTGGCTGTAGTCGCTTTGGAAAAGACGATCAACAATGAGCGAAACAGGCGTGTATAAAAATATGCTTAGACCTTCTGCTTTAATATAGTCCATACTATCCAAAAAACAGGGTGTGCCACCACCAGTAGCCACAATACAGCGTTCTACTTTGGGAATTTGCTTTAGAAATTTATTTTCAAGTTTTCTAAAATAGTCTTCACCATCTTTTTCAAAAATTTCTTCAATAGTTCTGTTGGTTTCGAATTGGATTACTTCGTCAAGGTCGATAAATGAATATGACAACTTGTTAGCCAACATTTTGCCTACTTTGCTTTTTCCAGTGCCTGTTAATCCTATCAGGTAAATATTCATCGTTGAATTCAATTTTTTTGGTGGCAAAATAAATGGCAATCCTTTGAGGCGCCCAATTTTTACTTTATTTCAAATCTAAACATTTCATGTTTCTTAAAGCAGTATAGATTGAAATCGAAGATAAAATATTGCAAAAGGATGGAGTTGTATTGGCTCAGATATTATCAAACATAAGAATATGCAAAAAAAACATGCATGTTGGTTGTTTTTGGTTCGATAGGCTCTTTTTGGGGTCAAAGCCTAATTCATTGAGCCCTGGTTTATAACGGAGTTATTTTACGCTTTCTTGTAAAAAACCACCTTGTATAAAATTAGAAATATTTCAATTTTTTATTTCTAAGCTAGTTTTGTTCGCTAGTTATGCCAAAAGTCCTTTTATGATAGCTTTTTCCTGTTTTATTAACCAATTTGGATAAATAAGTCCTGAATTTTGGTAGTTTCCAAATTTGATTCTACGTTAGTATTTCTTTTTTATAAAAATACGAAGAGGAATGGGACTTCTTTGGTGTTGTTTTTTTGTTGATAACCCTGAATTTGGGTTAATCTAAAGGCAACTTCAACTTCTCATGGCTTAAATACAACACATGAAAGAATGTTTTGAACCGAGGAGAAGTTCTTATATTCGGAAAAACTTTTGGAGTTTTTATACCTTTGCGCCCTATGTACGACTATTTGCAAAAAGAAAGAGCATGCCAACTAATACAACTTGCCCTAGTGGAAGATGTAGGGCGAGGTGATTTTACCTCGCAAGCATGCATACCTGTTGAAAGAGAAAACAAGGTGGAATTGTTGGTAAAGGATAATGGCGTTTTGGCAGGGGTTGAAGCTGCAAGATGGGTTTTTGAAGTGGTTGACAAGAGCATTTCTTTTATACCAAATTTAGGAGAAGGGAGTAAAATAAAGCCTGGCGACATAGCCTTTTATGCATTCGGCAATTCGAGGTCTATTTTAAAAGCAGAACGCTTGTTGCTAAACATCTTGCAACGAATGAGCGGGATTGCCACTTTCACCCATTCGTTGGTTGAAAAGATTGCCCACACCAATGCTCAAATACTAGATACACGCAAAACGACTCCGAATTTTCGTCTTTTCGAAAAATGGGCGGTTAAAATAGGGGGCGGACAAAACCATCGGTATGGTCTGTTTGATATGATTTTGTTGAAAGACAATCATATTAATGTTGTTGGTGGAATTGCAAATGCGCTCCACGAAACAAGAAGATTTCTTCATGAATCTGGAAGGGAAATGGAGGTGGAAATTGAAGTGAAAAACTTAGACGAACTTCGGCAAGTATTGCATATAGGAGGCGTGAAAAGGGTTATGTTCGACAATATGACCACCGATATGATTAGAAAAGGGGTAAAAATGGTAGAAGGAAAAATAGAAACGGAAGTTTCGGGTGGGGTTACAGAAGAAAACATAGTAGCTTTGGCAGAAACTGGCGTCGATTTTATTTCAGTAGGTAAACTTACCCATTCGGTAAAAAGCCTTGATTTAAGTTTGAAAGCAATTTGAAAATACAGGAAAAATAAAAAACAAATTATGACTATCAAGACAAAAAAGTATCAGCTTAAGAAAAAAGATTATGTAAAAATGGCCATGTGGCAACTGCTGCGCAAAACCTGGTGGTATGGTTTTGGTCCATTGGCATTTGTGGTGTTGGGCTTTTTTGTACCGTATAGCTGGTGGTACATAGGCACAGGTCTTGTGGTGGCTTTTCTTTATTTATTGTTTTGGTTTATACAGTTTATGGGAGTCACCCAAATGGAGCAAAACAAGGTCATGTTCGAGCGATTGACTTATGAAATAGATTCTAGATTTGTAGTCATTAAACTGAATGCCAAGCAAGGCATGCAAATGAATTGGGACATGATAAAGTCGGCAGAAAAAACAAAAGACGCTTTCTTGCTTGTTGTGAACAAGGCGCAGTTTTTGCATTTCCCATTTTCCATGTTCAATTCAGACCACGACTTGAGATTCATGGAGGCCTTGCTTAAAAGAAAAAATCTGTTGGCCTAAACTTACATTACCTCCAGCACCAAACCCTTCAAATAATCACCCTCAGGGTGGTAGATGTTGATTGGATGGTCGGGGCCTTGGCTCAATTGGTGCAAAATCCGCACTTTTCTGCCTGAATCTGCTGCTGCGCCAAATACTATTTTTTGGAACAAGTCTCGGCTTATATGTTGCGAACATGAAAAAGTGAATATCAATCCTCCTTTTTCTATTATTCGCATTGCAGAAAGGTTTATGTCTTTGTACCCTCTCGATGCTTGAGGCACACTTCGAATGTCTTTGCAAAAGGCAGGCGGATCTAATATTATCAGGTCGTACTGTTCCGTTTTTTTTCTCAAAAAATCGAAACAATCTGCAGCAATTCCTTCATGGCGAGCTGTAAATTCGTTTAACTCGGCATTCTTAGTTGCATTTTCTATGGCATCTTTCGAGATATCGACAGATGTAACGTGTGTTGCACCGCCTACTAAGGCATATATGGAAAAGCCACCCGTATAGGAAAAACAGTTTAAAACTTTTTTGTTTTTAGAATAAGCAGAAAGTAATTTTCTATTCTCTCTTTGGTCTAAGAAAAATCCCGTTTTTTGGCCTTTTATTAAATCGACTGAAAATTTCAGTCCGTTTTCCATTACAGTAGTGTGTTGAGGGCCTGCATCGCCTAGCCAGCCTTGTGTCCAATTTGAATATGCTGGGCTTTTACTAAAGATATATTGATATCCCAATGAAAGGAGTGCATTACGCACAATTTCTTTTAAATACCAAGTCCCAGTTGTCCTAAATTGTATTACAGCTGTTTCGTTGTACACATCTATTATTAAGCCTGGTAAAAAATCACCCTCAGCATGCACAAGTCTAAAACAGTTTGTTCCGTCTTGTATCAATTGTTTTTTGAAAGTGTATGCCTGATGTATCTTCTGCGTCCAATATGATTCGTCAACAGTAGTAGGGTATTGGCTAAACTCGAATATTCTACACACTATTTGGCTTTTATACTCTATAAATCCATAGCCAATCAACTTCTCTTGATAGTCCACTATTTCTACGATGCGGTCATCTCCTGTTTCGGGAAGTGATTCTACAGCTCCGCTAAAAATCCAAGGATGAAAACGTAGCAAAGATTTTTCCTTGCCTTTTTTGATTTTGAGACGTGGGTGTTTCATATTGAAGGGCAAATACCAAATTTCTTGGTCTTGAGGGTATATACTCCACCATCGAATAAGCTTATTTCAATTTCAATGCCAATATCCATTACAATTGAAAAGTTGAAAATCAATCTCGAAGTGTGTAAATAGTATACGATATATTCTGATTAAAACTCTTTTATGCAAAGGAGCTGTTTTTTCTTTGAAAACCACAACTAAGTGTTGTCGTATTTTTCGGTTTTTTGAATCAAATTTTTCTCTGTATTGTGCTGAGAAACAAATCAGAGGTTTTTTTAGCAATCTTTAATGATGGTTGCTCTATCCATACGTAAAAAAGATAAGCAACAGGAAAACACATTATGATGCCGATAAAAATAACGAGGGGTTGTATAAATAAATTTCCAAATAAATATATGCTGCATAGAAGGGTAGTATGGTGCACTAAATAAAGACTAAACGAGATTTTGCCAATAAATATGAGATATTTCTTATTCAATATTGGCGCAGCTTTTTTGCTTAATGCTAGAATCATCAAAATAGTACTTGGTATTATACCTACATAATCTTCAAATTTCCATACTAGTTGCAGAACGTAATCTGGCAACCACCACATGCTATATTTTATTGTATACACCATAATTGCAGATATGAACAGAGTGTAGAAAAAAACATTCCCTTTTTTAT